>NC_008610.1:0-300000 GCF_000015105.1 Candidatus Ruthia magnifica str. Cm (Calyptogena magnifica) | reverse complement strand
GAAGTGATTAAATAGCCGATTGAGCCTTTATGATTAGGATAATCTTTAACAAATCTATCGGTTGCACTAAGCATAGCTGCCAAAGAACCTTTCATGTCAGCTGTTCCACGACCATGCAACATACCATCTTGAACTTGGGCAGAAAAAGGTGATATGTGCCATTTTAGCTCATCACCCACAGGCACGACATCGGTATGCCCTGCAAACACAAACACAGGAGATTGATGACCGCGAATTGCCCAAAAATTATCAACCTCACCAAATTTTAAATCGGTAATTTTAAAATTAAGATGGCTCAAATGATTGGTCATAATAGACTGACAACCCTTATCTTGTGGGGTAATAGAATCTATACTAACAAGATTTTTTGCTAATTTTAAGGTTTTATTCATAAAATTATTTCACACTCAAATGAATGGATAAATTATCAACCATATTAATAACCTTGCTAAGCACTTGTACATCACCCACGCCTCGCATAGCAGAACCAGTTTCACTAATACGAACTACTGCAATCACTTGCTCATGGTATGATAATTGATTGCCTCGTATTACAGAGTCTTGGTTGGTTAAAACAACTTGACCTGTAAAATCTTTAAGCTTCATTTTTTTAATCGCAATTGGCATCGGTCTACCCTTGGCTGCTTTGACATAAATCATGATAAAATCTTCACTAGATCTTGATTTTAGTATCTCATTAGATATATCAACACTCACACTAATAGAATACTCAGGCGTGTCCTTACTCTCTTCAACCGTTTTTAACTCAGATAAAATGCTAACTAAGGCCACTCGGTCCATGCTACCCTCTGGTAGAGCGTTCAGTGCACGTTGCCAAAGCCCTTTTGCCAAATTAAAATTTAGCTGACTCGCGGCAAACATACCTGCTAAATATAGGGCGTCTGACGCGTTTGGTTCAATATCCAAAGCTTGTTTGATTAATTTAACAGACTGGTCTGAAAATTGATTATCATTAACGCTAATCATCATAGAGGCATATTCAACTAACAATCCTGGGTCTTTAGGGTTAATTTTATAAGATTTTTCATAGGCATCTATTGATAAGTCTAGCTTACCAATTTCAAAATACATTAGTCCGAGCATCTTCCAAGCCTGCGCATCATTATCATTGGTTTGTAAATACTGCACAATTTTATCAGCACTTTGTTCCAAACTTAGTGGTTTTTCTGCGCTCATGTTATTTCCTAGTATCAAATATTGATAAACACCAATGGACATGATAGGCAATAATACCAATATTAATATCAAAACCCATGTGTTATTATTAGCATTATTTTCAATATTACTCACTTGTTGAAGTTCAATAGCCAGTGTTGTTGAAATTTCTTCTTTAGCTTGATTGAATTGTTTTTTATCAATCAAATTTTGGTGCAAATCTTGCTCAAGTTCTAGCAATTTTTGTTTGCCTAAAATAATATTAGAACTTTCAAGATTAATTTCATTGGATTTAAGAGGGCGATATAAAAACCAAATTATCCAAATAGAAGAGGTAATTATCATCAAAATAAACCATAGATATAAATTCATTCTTTCACTCTTAATCGATACCTTCTGTCAAATGCAGCTAATAACGCACCCAGTGTAATCAATAACCCCCCTAGCCAAATCCAGCGTATGAGTGGCTTATAATAAATTCTTAAACTCCATGAATCATTTTCTAAAGACTCGCCTAATACGATATAAATATCACGATATAAAGATGGATCAATAGCTGCTTCAGTCATGGGCATGCCTGTGACATATTGACGTTTTTCAGGTCTTAAATCTGATATTTTCTCATTCTCAAAATAGACTTCTACATGACCTTTATTTCCTTGATAGTTTTGACCAAATAAGTGCGTCACACCTTTAAAAATAAAATCATAACCTGCTATGGTGATTGGTTTATCAATGTCCATTTTTATATCTTTTTCAACACCGTACTGAGTTGTAACTGTAGCACCTAATAAGAATACGGCAATACCAATATGAGCAAAAATCATGCCAATGAAAGCAAAACTCATACTGCCTTTTTGGTTTAACCTTTGAAACAAAAGCACCAGTGAATGCATAACTATCCAAATAAACAAAAAGACGGCTAATAAAACTGAGGTATTATCAGTCAATAACGCACTAATAACAAACAACAAACCTACACCTATCCACACCCACTTTAATAAACCCGCCACCCTTTGTGTGGTATCTTTTTTCCAGCGTAAAAAAGGAGCAATCACCATGACCAAGAGTGCCAGAATCATAATAGGCACGAACACTGCACTAAAATAAGGCGCCCCCACTGAAATTTTACCTAAACCTAATGCATCTAACAGTAATGGATAGAGCGTACCTAAAAAGACACTTGACATTGCTGCCACTAATAAGACATTATTAACTAGTAAACCGCTCTCTCTTGATAAAAAAGAAAAGGTGTTATTACTTTGCATGAGTGAAGCACGCCAAGCATATAGTACCAACGAACCACCAACCACAATCACTAAAAATATCAAAATAAACAAACCCCTGGCAGGGTCAGCAGCAAATGAGTGTACTGAAGTAAGAATACCTGATCTAACTAGAAATGTACCTAATAAACTTAACGAAAATCCAGAAATGGCCAATAGTACAGTCCAATGTTTAAATACACCACGCTTCTCACTTACGCTTAAAGAGTGCACCAATGCTGTTGCCACTAACCATGGCATAAATGAGGCATTTTCCACCGGATCCCAAAACCACCAACCGCCCCAACCAAGCTCGTAATAAGCCCACCAAGAACCAAGTGTGATGCCAAATGTTAAAAATGCCCATGCGATTAATGTCCAAGGGCGTGACCACCGTAACCAAGTAGAATCTAGCTGCCCACGAATAAGTGATGATAAAACAAAAGCAAATGGAACTGCCATTCCCACATAACCCATATATAGCATTGGTGGATGGATAATTAAGCCAAAATCTTGCAACAAAGGATTAAGCTCACGCCCTTGTATTGGCACCATATCTAGACGCTCAAAAGGATTAGAGGTTAGCAGTAAAAACAACAAAAAACCAATACTAATTAAGCCAAGAATAATGAGAATATGGTTTAATACTTCATCAGGTAAACGCCTAGAGAATATAGACACTGCTACGCTCCAAGCAGTTAAAATCAAAGCCCATAGTAATAAAGAGCCTTCGTGCGCACCCCAAACGGCTGACATCTTAAAAATATTGGGTAGTTGTGTATTTGAATTATTTGCCACATATTTAACAGAAAAATCATCAACCAAGAAGGCATTCATGAGAATAGCAAAAGCAATTAAAATCCAAAAAAATTGCATCCATAACAAGGGTCTAGACAAGCCAGAAAGAATGGTGTCATGTTTAATTATGCCTATAGTTGGCAAAACAACTTGTAACACTGCAAACACAAAGGCAAGCACTAATGCAAAATGTCCAATTTCAATTAACATAGATAGTTTAGGTTAAATAAATACAAAATATCTAATTTCAAATAATATAGATAATTATGGATTGAATAAATCCATTATTTTATTCAATCTCCCGAAGTTAATGACAATATTGGCATGCTTCATAATGTTAGGTTTCGCATGATAAGCAACACTCACTCCAGCAATACGCATCATACTTAAATCATTGGCACCATCACCCACTACAATAACCTGACTATATGACAAACTTTGTTTATCGCACAACTCCTTAACAAAGTCTGCTTTAGCCTGTGCATTAATCATCAGACCTTCTGTAACGCCAGTTAATTGGTTATTTTCAATCGTTAGCACATTAGCACATGCATAATCTAGCGCTAAATCTTGAGCCAAACGATTGGTAAAATAAGTAAAACTGCCTGATACAACTGCCGTTTGAATGGACTTGGTTTTAAAAAATGAGATAAGCGTCCTACCACCAGGATTAATTTCTAAACGCTGAGTGTAAACCTTATCTAACACATCAATACTAAGTCCTTTTAATAAAGAAACACGTTCGATTAAAGAATCATCAAAATCCAATTTACCCTGCATAGCAAGTTCAGTAATAGCTGCTACTTGTGGTTTAATATTGGCAAAATCAGAAATTTCATCAATACATTCAATATTAATTAAGGTTGAATCCATATCACTGACAAATAATTTAATATTAGAAAAATCAACCTCAGGCAAATGGTTGAAATCAGTTTGATGTTGTTGCCTTAAATCATCAAGATTAATTGATGTCATTTGATGACGGATATGAGTATCAAAAACTTGAAATTTACTTGAAATTTGCTTAGCAATATTCTCATCTAGACTATGTTGAATAGTAATTTGCACGCTCAAATTAACGACCTAATATTGGTGCGGAAGGAGAGATTCGAACTCTCACGTTTTTCACAACACTGGAACCTAAATCCAGCGTGTCTACCAATTCCACCACTCCCGCATTTGAATTTATTTAAAACCCCTCAGGGAGTTCGAAGAACTTGAATTATACCTAATTAATGTTATAGTAACGACTTTAAAATATGAAGGAGTACGCATTATAGTTAATAACATCGTATCAGCAATAGGATGGCATCACTACTAGGTGCACAAGCAATCAGTCCATTTATTTATAACTTTAATTGGTTGTGATTAACTGAATTTATTGATTTTAACCTTTTTCAATCGGCGTCCATAGGGTTTTACTCAGCAGCAATTATTGCAAAAAATTGGGTGTTGAATAATCACACCTACATGCAAACTTACCCACCAAATAAGTAAGATTTTTTAGACGATGCCAATTTAGCGTCAAACCAATTCAATTTTTCTCTTAATGTCACTACCTCGCCAATAATAATCAAAGTGGGAGCGTGGATGATTTCATTTTTTACCAAGTCTGGTAATTTTTTTAGAGTTGTAGTGTAAACCTTTTGCTCAGGTGTTGTACCTTTTTCAACCAATGCTACTGGCATATCTGGGGACATACCATGTGTGATTAACTGTTCTGATAAATGTCTAGCACCGTTAAGCGCCATATAAAATACAATGGTTTGTTGTTCAACCGATAATTCGTGCCAAGGCAAATTCATACTGCCATCTTTTAAGTGCCCTGTTACAAAACGACAAGATTGTGAATAATCTCTATGTGTTAATGGAATACCTGAATAAGTAGAACAGCCAGAAGCCGCTGTAATACCAGGCACTACTTGAAAAGATATGCCATTTTCAGCCAACGTTTCAATTTCTTCACCACCACGGCCAAAAATAAAAGGATCGCCCCCCTTAAGACGACAAACTCTTCTACCTTGTTTGGCCAAATTTACCAATAATTGATTAATATCACCCTGTGGTACAACGTGGTTATCACGTTCTTTACCAACATAAATTAACTGCGCATCACGCCTAACTAACCCCATCACCCCATTTGAAACCAAGCGGTCATATAAAACTACATCTGCCTGTTGCATAAGACGTAACGCCTTAAAAGTTAATAAATCAGGATCACCCGGACCACCACCTACTAAATAAACTTCACCTACTTGAGTTTTAGTGCTACCATCAAGTTGTACTTGTAAATCTGCTTTAGCTTCTTGTATTTTACCTGAAAATACTTTTTCAGCAATAATACCAGAAAAGGTTTTTTCCCAAAAGTATCTTCTATCTTCAATGTTGCTAAACTTTTCCTTAACCTTGTCTCTAAAATTACCTGCCAATTCTGCCAACTTGCCATACGCATGTGGCAATGTGCTTTCTAACTTTGCACGGATTAGACGCGCTAATACTGGCGCTTTTCCTGCTGATGAAATGGCAATTACGATAGGAGATCTGTCCACAATTGAAGGCATAATAAACGTACATAAATCTGGAGAGTCAACCACATTAACGGGAATATTGTTTTGATTGGACAACTCAGACACTTGTTTATTAAGACTGGTGTTATCTGTCGCAGAGACAATCAAAACTTGTTCCTTAATATCAGATGCCTCAAAACTCTTTTCAAAATAAATAATTTTGTTGTCACTCGCTAATTTAACCACATTTTTACAACTACTTTTTGCAATACAAGTTACCTGCCCATGGGCTTTTAACAAAAAATTAATTTTGCGATAAGCAATATCTCCACCACCAACAACCAAGCAGGGCTTTTGTTTGATATCAATAAAAATAGGTAGATAATTCATAGAATATTTAGTACCACTAATAAATTGGCACAAGTAAAATAAAAGTTTACATTATAATGTTTTAATAATTCATATATACACAAAACACTTATTGTTATGCCTAATAAACACTACACCTGTCCTTTTTCCAACCTAATACTTAGTGGTAGATGTGGTTGTAAATTTGACGCAAAAGATTGCATTGCAGAAAAAGAATTTGGTGTTTGTTTGGATGGCTCATCTTCCAAGAAATGCCAATCGTTATATGCTCATTTGCACGATAATAGCAATTTTGTCTTAAACACACACCATCAAAATAATTTATCAGTCGGGCAACAATCAAAAATTAAAATGGGTGGTTTGTTGGCTTTGCAAGAAATTCTTAACACTGAAAAC
The DNA here is from genome assembly GCF_000015105.1 of Candidatus Ruthia magnifica str. Cm (Calyptogena magnifica). NCBI lineage: Bacteria > Pseudomonadati > Pseudomonadota > Gammaproteobacteria > Pseudothioglobaceae (SeqCode) > Candidatus Ruthturnera > Candidatus Ruthturnera calyptogenae. The sequence continues at coordinate 293,489 of NC_008610.1, read as the reverse complement.
AGCAATAAAATTGAAGACATATCTAATCTGGTAAAAATTGTCGAAGAAAAATATATGGATTTTAAAAATATTCCCTTCTCAAAACTCATGCCTAGAATTGCACAATTTAAATTTAGAAAAAAACCTTAAATACCCAATGTTTGTTTAACGAAGGGAATGGAAATGTTATTTTTTTTCTGTAATGATGTTTCATCTAAAATATTAATTGCATTCAAAACATCGTTCAAATCACGTGAAAAAACTTTGAACAAATAATGATACACCTTAATGTCAATATTGATATTGATATCCGTCATTTTGCGCTCAATAATAAGAATTTTTTGTTCATCATTGAGTGTTTCTAATGTGAAAACAACTGCTAAAGACAAGCGTGTTTTTAAATCTTTTAATAAATTTAATTCACCAGGCAAACTGCCTGCAGAAACAATCAACTTAGTATCGGCTAGTTTAATTCTGTTATATAAATCGAATAACGCTTGTTGTTGAATAATACTTAAATAATCAACATTGTCAATACAAATCCAGTCAACAGATACTAAATCATTTATTATCCCCTCTGGGAGCTCTTGCTTTATATCAATATAAATAACACCTAGTTGCCCATCTAGTGCACTAAAAGCACAACCTTGCAATAGGTGAGTTTTACCACTAGATTTAGCACCTGAAATAAAAACAACAGCTGAGCTTTTTTGAGTCAACAATTGATTAACAAAATCTAGGACTTGTTGATTTTTTTTACCAATAAAATTGGACAATAACATTTTTGAATTTAATGAAAGTGGCAATCCAAGCTGATTCATTGAGGATTTTTTTTCTCTTGCAAGATAACTTGTTCAACCCAAATCCACATATAATCTGCACCACTAAGTACGGTTGAGGTGGCTATAATAATAAAGAATACAGTACTATATTGTGTAGAGACTGGATATATTTGCACCATCACCAAAAACAAAACTAGTGCAATTTGCAATACAGTATTAATTTTTGAAAGTTTTGAAGGCGATAATAAATCATTTTTAGATGTGCCTGAGCCGATAAAACGCCCAACTGTGCCTGAAACAATCATAAAATCACGTAAAAAAACCAACACTAATAACCACAGCGGCAATAATCCAATCACATACAAAGCCACAAAACTACTAACTAATAGCAACTTATCCGCCATTGGATCTAAAATAGAACCTAACCTACTTTGAAAGGAGTAGCGTTTGGCAATCCATCCATCCAGTGCATCAGTAACGCCTGCAATAAAAAATAGCACCATTGCCAAAAAATATTGATGATTTAACAAAGCCATAACAACCGGTACTGTTAAAATAATGCGTAAAATTGAAAGCGCATTAGGCAGTGAAGAAAAACTCATTTTTTTATTTGCTAAAAAGAATTCAAAAGAAATTAATTATACGGAAAAACTGTTATGTCATCACTCTCATACCTTGACTCAGGCGTTGACATTACCAAAGGTAATTCGCTTATTAAACAAATTAAACCGATTGCTAAATCAACCACTAGACCTGGGGTGTTGGCTGGTCTTGGTGGTTTTGGTGCAATGTTTGAATTACCCATTAATAAATATAAAAACCCAGTTCTAATTTCAGGAACAGATGGTGTTGGAACCAAGCTTAAAGTAGCACAAATGTTAAATAAGCATGATACGATTGGTATCGATTTAGTTGCCATGTGCGTAAATGACTTAATTGTTCAAGGTGCTGAACCGTTATTTTTCCTAGATTATTATGCAACAGGTCAATTAAATACCGAACTAGCCATATCCGTTATTTATGGCATTGGTGAAGGCTGTAAACAATCAGGATGTGCTTTAATTGGTGGCGAAACAGCTGAAATGCCAGGTATGTACCAAGGTGAAGAGTATGACCTTGCTGGTTTTTGTGTGGGTATTGCTGATAAAGATAAAATAATTGATGGTACAGAAGTCACTAAAGGCGACCATATCATTGCCCTAGCATCTTCTGGTCCACATTCTAATGGTTATTCACTAATACGTAAAATTTTGGCACAATCAGATCCAACTGACGCACAATTAAATGCACTAATTAAGCCCACTAAAATTTATGTAAAATCAGTATTATCATTGATTGAAAAGTTCTCAGTACATGCTATTTCACACATTACAGGCGGTGGTTTATTGGAAAATATTCCTAGAGTATTGCCTGAAAACTTGAGCGCAAAACTTGACGCCAGCTCTTGGCAACTGCTCAGTATTTTTCAGTTTTTACAAGATAATGGCAATATTAATATGATGGAGATGTATCGAGTATTTAACTGTGGCATAGGCATGGTTATTATTGTTCCATCGGAACAAAGCACTGATGTCATTCAACATTTAAACGAGCTAGACGAACATGCTTGGCTAGTGGGTGAAATTACGAGCAATCAAGGTAATCAAGTTATCATTTAGCTTGCATATTAAGTATGAATGGTATTGTTTTAATTTCTGGTAACGGCTCAAACCTACAATCAATTATTGATCATTCCGCTGCTATTGATTTAGATATTAAAGCAGTTATTAGTAACCACAGTAGTGCTTATGGTCTTAAACGTGCTGAATATGCAAATATTCTTACCCACACACTGAATCACAAACAATTTTCATCTGTAGAAGAATTTGATCAAGAATTAAGTAATATTATAAATCAATACAACCCTGAAATTATTATTCTTGCCGGTTTTATGCGTATACTAAGCGCTAAATTTACAAATCAATATTCAGATAAAATGCTGAATATTCATCCTTCGTTATTGCCAAAATTTCAAGGACTTAATACCCATAAAAGAGTACTAGAAGCTAAAGAAAGTCAGCACGGTGTCAGCATTCACTTTGTGACTGAACAACTTGATGGAGGTCCAATTATTGCCCAGGTAAGTGTTGATGTCTTTGATACAGATACAACAGAGTCTTTGGCAAAACGCGTTCTGCTTGAAGAGCATAAATTATTCCACAAAGTCATTCATTGGTTTACACAAGGGAGGTTAAAACTTGAAAAAAATCATGCCACGCTAGACGGAAAAGTCTTATGAAGTTACTTACCTTAATTATATTTACAATTTTAATTAACTCTACAGCGCATGCCTTAAAAGCACATACTGCTAACTATAAATTATCAATTAATGGTTTTAAAATAGCCGAGGAAGTGAGAACATTATACAAACTAGATAAACATTATTTTTATACTGCAAATGCCAGAACCTCAGGGCTTGCAGCCTTCATAAAAGACTATTCCATAGCAGCAAGCTCTATCTTTTCCTCTAACCCTCAAGGCGTTGATGCTATACATTACCAAATCATAGAGAAAGAAGACGGGAAATTGGTTAAAAATTATGACATTGATATCCACTCAAAAAATCATTCTATTATGCCTATTCTCACTAAAACCCAATCAAAAATTAGAACTTGGCATTCTAAAAGTGGAAATATTGTTGATCCACTAAGTTTGTTTTTAGCTTTATCAAATGATTTAAAGCATAACCCTAATCAATCTATATTTACCTATCAAGTGACCAATGGAAAATCGATAGAACAGCATCAATACAAAAGAACTAATGGACACTTTCTTAAAATAAACAACCAATCTATCAAAGCCATAAAAGTTAATAGAATAAACGCTAATAATAGCAATATAAAAGCTTACTTTTTGCCAAAATATCAATATTTACCTGTATTAATAGAACAAAATAAAGGCAATAAAAGATACACCTACACATTAACTGATTTGCAGATTAAAAATGAAGTCAAAGATAAATTACAAGTAAGCTTTTAAATATTCACCTGTATACGACCCTTTAACTTGAGCCACTTCTTCTGGTGTGCCAAATGCAATAATTTGCCCACCTTTATTACCCCCTTCAGGGCCTAAATCAACAATCCAATCTGCAGTTTTAATAACATCAAGATTATGCTCAATAATCACAATGGTATTGTTGCGCTCACGCAACCTATTAATAACTGACAGTAGAAGTTTAATATCATGAAAATGCAAACCTGTTGTTGGTTCATCAAGAATATAAAGTGTTTGTCCAGTATCCATTTTTGACAATTCTTTTGCTAATTTAATACGTTGCGCCTCGCCACCAGATAAGGTAGTTGCATTTTGTCCAAGAATGATATAAGAAAGCCCAACATCCATTAAAGTTTGTAATTTTCGTTTAATTTTAGGCATGGGTTGGAAAAATTCACAAGCCTGTTCTACAGTCATGTCAAGCACCTGTGCAATACTTTTTCCCTTGTAAAACACTTTTAAAGTTTGTTGATTGTAACGCTGACCTTGGCACACATCGCATAACACATAAACATCTGGTAAAAAATGCATTTCTACCTTAATCAGTCCATCACCCTTACATGCCTCACATCTACCACCTTTAACATTAAAACTAAAACGTCCTGCTTTATAACCGCGCGTTCTTGCTTCCAAAGTTTGTGAAAATAAATCACGTACTAATGAAAATACACCTGTATAAGTAGCTGGATTAGAGCGTGGTGTGCGTCCAATTGGGCTTTGATCAATATTGACAATCTTGTCAAAATAATTCAAACCTTCAATTGATTCATATTCAGCAGGTGTTGTTTGTGCATGATTAAGCTCTCTAGCTACTAAAGCATACAAAGTATCGTTAATTAAGGTTGATTTTCCAGAGCCAGACACACCCGTCACACAAGTTAATACACCCACAGGGATAGACAGGTCAACCTTATTAAGATTATTACCCTTAGCGCCTTTAATACGCAACCACTGACTGACATTTTTACGTTTAGTGGGTACTTCAATACTTTGACGACCACTTAAATAATCACCCGTTAAAGATTTAAGGTTATTTTCGATGTCTTTAGGGCTACCCATTGCAACAATTTCACCGCCATGAATACCAGCACCAGGACCGATATCAATCACGTAATCGGCTTGTTTAATTGCTTCTTTGTCATGCTCTACCACAATCACTGTATTACCAATATCACGCAAATATGTCAGTGTATTTAGTAACTTTTGATTGTCTCTTTGATGTAAACCGATTGATGGTTCATCAAGCACATACAACACACCCATCAGTCCTGCACCAATCTGACTGGCCAAGCGAATACGCTGCGCTTCACCACCTGACAAGCTATTTGCTCTACGATTAAGACTTAAATATTCCAACCCTACATTAATTAGAAATGCCAAACGCTGAACAATTTCTTTTAAAATCTTATCTGCAATTTGACCACGAGCCCCTTCTAGCTTTAATTCTTTGAAAAAATCATAAATATCAGCAATGGAAAGTTTGGTAATATTTGATAAGTTTTTCCCATCAATAAATACATTTCTAGCCGATTCATTCAATCTATCGCCATGACATTGCACACAATCCTTGCTCACCACATAACGAGAAAGTTCTTCTCTAACACTACGAATATCACTTTCTTCATAACGACGTATCATTCTTGGAATAATACCTTCAAATGGCTTGGCTTTATTAGACCAACCTTTACGTCCTTTTATTTTGGAAAAATCAATGTCATCTGTGCCACTTCCATAAAGAACAATTTTTTTGTGCTTATCACTTAATTGTTCATAAGGAGTTTCAATATTAAAGTCGTAATACTTACTTACCAATATTAACATTTGATAAAAATAAGCATTTGAACGTCCCCAGCCATAAACAGCACCATCTGCCAAACTAATACTAGGATTAGCCACGATTTTTTGTTCATCAAATGTATCTTTTACACCCAAGCCATCACAAGTTTGACAAGCACCAACTGGATTGTTAAATGAAAAAATCCTAGGTTCCAATTCACTTAATGAGTAACCACATTCAACACAAGAAAATTTAGCAGAAAACACTCCTTCTTGCCAAGAAGGCTCATCTTCCATAGATGCAACTCGCACTAAACCAGCACTCAAATTAAGTGCAGTTTCTAATGATTCAGACAAGCGTGAAGCCATGTCTTCTCGTACTTTTAAACGATCAATAACAATTTCAATAGTATGGTTAACCTTGCCATTAAGCACTTCCATTTCATCTATATACACGACTACGCCATCAACTCTAGCCCTTAAAAAACCTTGATGATTTAATTCTTCCAATAATTTTGCATGGCTACCTTTTCGATTTTGTACAATGGGTGCTAACAACATGATTTTCTCACCCATTGGTAACTTGACAATACTATCCACCATTTGAGAAATGGTTTGAGATTCAAGATTAATTTGGTGTTTTGGACACTTGGGAATACCTGCACGAGCAAACAACAACCTTAAATAATCATAAATTTCTGTAATTGTACCAACCGTTGAGCGTGGATTGTGAGAAGTGGCTTTTTGTTCAATAGAAATGGTTGGAGATAGTCCTTCAATATGGTCAACATCAGGTTTTTCCATGAGTGACAAAAATTGACGCGCATAAGCTGATAAAGACTCCACATAACGACGCTGTCCTTCTGCATAAATGGTGTCAAAAGCCAGTGAGGATTTACCCGAACCAGATAACCCAGTAATCACAACTAACTTGTTTCTAGGGATATCAATATCGATATTTTTTAAATTGTGGACTCTAGCGCCACGAATACTAATTTGATCCATAAAATATGTCGGACAAAGAGTTAATTATAAACACCAAGACAGGTAAAATTACTTCAATATTATGAATTTTAATGCATGTTAATGAGTAAATATAAACGCATCTTATTAAAACTAAGTGGTGAGGCCTTGGCCAATACTGAAAATATAATTGATCCAGTAGCACTAAACAAGGTTGTTAATATTATCAAATCAGTACTTAGTCAAAATGTTGAAATAGCGATTGTTGTTGGTGGTGGTAATATTTTTAGAGGTGCAGTACTTGCACAAGCTGGTATGAATCGTATTACTGGTGACCATATGGGTATGTTAGCAACGGTTATGAATGCACTTGCTATTGCAGATGTTTGTCAAAAAAATAAGGTTGATACACTAGTCATGTCTGGTTTTTCAATTGGTGGCGGCGTGTGTGATTCAATTAACCATGTACATGCTAAACAAGCTTTAAATGAGGGTAAAGTCGTCATTTTTTGTGCAGGTACAGGTAGTCCATGTTTTACTACTGACACTGGTGCAGCACTACGCGCTATTGAAATTGATGCAGACGCCGTATTTAAAGCCACCAAAGTAGATGGTATTTATACTAGCGACCCTATCAAAAATTCTGATGCGAAACGTTATGATTCATTAAGTTTTGATGGAGCAATTGAGAAAAATCTTCAAATTATGGACGTGTCTGCATTTGCACTATGTCGTGAGCATGATTTGGAAATTTGTGTATTCAGCATGCTAGAAAACACAAATACATTATCAGATATTTTAAAAGGTAAGCCTTTAGGTACTATCGTAAGGAAATAAATTATGTTAAATGAAATACAACAAGACGCACAAAGTAGAATGAATAAAAGTGTCGCCTCACTTAAGAATGCTTTTAGTAAAATTAGAGCAAATCGTGCACACTCGTCACTACTCGAACAAATTCATGTAGATTATTATGGCTCTATGGTGCCACTGTCCCAAGTGGCTAATATTAGTGTAGAAGATTCACGCACGTTTAAAGTGTCTCCATGGGAAAAGGATATGGTAGCTGTGATTGAAAAAGCCATTATGACATCAAATTTAGGACTTAACCCACAAACCATGGGGCAAATCATGCGCATTCCTTTACCACCACTTACTCAAGAGCGCCGAGGTGAGTTGGTAAAAATCGTCAAGGATGAAGCAGAGCAAGCTAAAGTTGCTATTCGTAATATTCGTCGCGATGCCAATTCTGATTTTAAAGAACTATTAAAAGAAAAAGAAATTTCAAGGGATGGGGCTAGAAAAGCAGAGAATAGTATTCAGAAAATTACTGATACGTATATCAAAGAAATAGAAGCCAAATTTTGCGAAAAAGAAAACTCTCTGTTAGAAATTTAATCCAGTCTTAAAAAGAACCAACTAATAAAATCCGATACAAAGCGGGCTTTTTATAATTTAAAAAACACTATTATTGATGATTTTCTACGCAGAAAAAATAATCTTTCCATCTCTTTGGTGAGAATAATGTACCCATTTCATTAAGTGGACCTGTATTGTACAAGAACCCACTCGCAAGCGCTTGTTTGAATTTTTCTATGTTAGTATTAAACAAATTAAGTCTATCTTTACAAGCTTCATGTGCTGCTATTGTTACTGGAGCGCCAGTTATAGTTTGGCCAATTACTTTGGAAGTATCAGTTAATATCATTGTATCAATATTGTGCTCACTCTTCACCACAACTTTATCAAAAATTGGTTCAACAGGCCCCATATCGAGATCATCTCCACCAGCCATTACACTACCCACTAATGCAAATGTTACGACAAGACCTAGTGTTTTATTTATCATTTTTCTATCTCCAAATTATTCAAAAAGTTGACTTATTCCCCCTTTGACTCTATATTTTATACTACTTTATTACAGAAATAACCATCTTTACATAAATTTATGCTTAGTGATTTTTATAAATACGCTACATCAACACAACTAGATTTGATATGCACACAACTTATCAATTTATCAACCCATGTATTTAATACAAATAACGGTAACATACCCAAATGGGAACAAGCTATTAAGCAGATTAAAACTCAAAATACTGGTAGTCTTGATTTTATAACACCTTATTTAAACATTAGTGCTCATCATATCAATAATTTTACTTTGGAAAAATCTTTAAAACAGCTTATACCTTGGCGTAAAGGGCCTTATCAAATTGGCGATTTGCAACTTGATAGTGAATGGCGAGGTGATATGAAATGGCATAGACTCATTCCCCATATCAAGCCACTTAAAGATAAGGTTGTGCTTGATGTCGGCTCTGGTAATGGCTACTTTACTTATCTTATGGCTATCTCAGGTGCTAAAATTGCACTAGGAATTGAGCCGTTCTTATTATTTAATTATCAGTTTCAAGCCATTCGAACATTAATTAATAATCTACCAAATGTATTTGTATTGCCATTATCCCTAGACAAAATACCAAAAAAACCTTTATTTGACACGGTATTTTCCATGGGTGTTTTATATCACCAAAAAGACTATGAGTTGCATTTAAACCAACTAAAAGATGTTATGAAACCAAGTGGAGAACTTATCTTAGAAACACTCATTATTGATTTGGAAAAAGTTAAAAAAATCATCCCAAAAGGACGTTACGCTAAAATGCGAAATGTTTACTGTCTACCATCTAAAAATACACTACGCACTTGGCTTGAAGATGCAGAATTTAAAAACATTAAATTGTTGGACGTTACCAAAACCACATCAAAAGAACAACGAGCAACTCATTGGATTGGCAATAACACACAATCTCTTAAAAACTTTCTTGATCCAAATAATAGAGACTTAACCATCGAAGGGTTTCCAGCACCTAAGCGTGCAATTTTTATCTGTCAAAAATAAATTGAGTAGTATAATATCCTTTGTTTTAGAGAAATTTATTATGATTTTCCCTTCACTCTTAACAATAATAACATTACTTTCTGCAAATATCTTTGCAGCACCAAATATTGTGGTTAGTATTAAGCCTATTCAGTCTATTGTTAACAGCTTAACTCAAGGAATAACAGAGTCAAAATTATTACTAAAAACCAATCAATCAGCGCATTATACTCATCTCAAACCTTCTCAATTATCTTTATTGAGTCATGCAGACTTAGCTATTTTTATTCACCCAACTTTTGAAAGTGGGCTTAAAAAAGTATTGGCTAATCTTAATGAAAAACTAATTATTGGCAATGTGAAAAATATTCATCTTATTCACAATGAGAAGCATCAGAAAGTAGTTAACTATCATCTTTGGCTAGATGTAAATAATATGCAAATATTTGCAAAAAAACTGATTGAAAGATTGATTAAAATTGACCCTGATAACCAATCAAATTATAGAACTAATTTAAACAAACTTAATAAAAATTTAGACAAACTCAAACAAGATATTAATCAAAAATTATCAATTTATAAGCCTAAAGTACTTGCAAGTTATTCCAATACTTTTGATTATTTTACCAATGCCAATCAATTAAAAAAATCAATTAATATTACAAATTACCACGGTGAAAGGTTAAGTATATTTAAAATACTTGAGGCTAAAAAAATAATGAAAAATACACAAACAAAATGTTTGCTCAGTACTATAGAAGTGCCTAAAAAACGTACTAATACACTGACCGAAGGTCTGAATATAAATTCAGTAAGCATTGACATTATAGGTTTAAATATTCAACAAGGATCTGATTATTATTTTGAATTAATGCATAATATTACCAATAAAGTTGTCCAATGTCTCAGGTAAGATTTGCCTTTAATAAAGCTTCAAATAATTATAATGATTATGCATTTTTACAAAAAGAAATTGCTGTTAGATTGGATCAAAAACTTAATATTATTTCATCCAAAGCTGATATCATTCTTGATCTTGGTGCAGGCACCGGTTTACTTAGTCAACAACTAACTAAGCGCTTTTCAAACTCAAAAATTATTTGTCTAGATTTTGCCCAACAGTCCTTAAAATATAACCCATCTAGTAGCAAAATTTGTGCCAATGCTAATTATTTACCACTACCGGACAATAGCGTTGATATGATTACTTCTAACTTGATGATGCAGTGGTGTCAAAATCTTAACATTTTGTTTTCAGAATGTTTCCGTGTGCTTAAAAATAATGGATTAATTTTGTTCTCTACCTTTGGCCCAGATACGCTAAAAGAATTAAAAAAAAGTTGGTCAATTGTGGATGATAAAACACATGTCAACACTTTTATTGATATGCATAATATTGGCGATCAAATGCTACAAAACGGGTTTCAAAATCCTGTAATGGAAATGGAAACCTTAACACTTACTTATCAAACAGTTATTGATTTATTGCGCGATCTTAAAGCCATTGGCGCTCAAACAGTTGCTAAACGCTCAAAGTCCCTAACTGGTAAAGACAAATTCCAACTGATGATTAGAATGTATGAATCTTACAAAAATAATGGGAAATTACCAGCCACTTACGAAGTTATTTATGGACACGCATGGAAAAAAACGACTGGTGTTAATAATATCACACTTGAAAGTCAATAAATTTTTTTCTAATTAAAGTATTTACTAACATTAAGTTCTTGTTCTTTTAATACAGAAGATTCAATCATATCCTAACGTTCAAAATCAATTAATATTTTATCTACTATAGGTTCAAGTGATTGCCATAAAGATTATTTAATAGTAAATAATCCAAATCTGTTAATAAATTTAGTATACTTTTGTCATTTATAATGAAAGGATTAACTCAATATGAATCATTAAAAAATACCATTATTTACATTAATTCGGATTTCTTATTATGCTTGAAATATGACAAACAATTACTTTGAATATCAAGATCTTTTATTTTGGCGCTGATATAATTGACTAATCGCCAATTTATAATGCGCTGTTTTTGTAAACAGTATTTTAAAATTTGGATTTTTATCATTTTTATAAATAATTTCAAAAATACTAGCTCTTAGCTTCCCATTGTTCCAATAAGTTAGCATAGCGTCTTAATAAAAACCAACTAATAATATCCACACTTCGCTCAAAAGCAATATCTAATTACTTCTCGTTAAGAGCGCCACTAAAACCACGACTAATTGGCTTGATTAAATAGGTGAATAAAGAACGCTTTCCGACTTTAACATCAATCGTACCTGACATGCCTAATTTGACATTAATCACCTTGGATTTGACATTATCTTCATACTCTGGACCTTCAATTTTGACATTTACTTGATAAAAAGTTATTTGTCTTCCCGAAGGGTCTTTATCCAATAAAGTGTCCGAACTGATGTAATTTAGTGTACCTTTTAAACCACCGAAAATAGTATAATCAAATGCATCAAGTTTAATCATCACTGGCATGCCCAATTTTAATCTACCAATATCAACAGGATTAATTTTTGCCTCTAAAATAACACCCCCTTGAGAAGGAGATATTTCCATCAATTGCTCTCCAGCACGTAAAACACCACCAACAGTGGTTACTTTTAGCTCTTTAACAATACCTGACACAGGTGAATAAATATTAGTATATTCTAAAACACTTTTTTGTTTTTTAAGTTTATATAGATTCTTAGCCAACTCACCTTCCAACTTTTCAATTTCAGAACTAGTTTTTTCGTAATATTTATTTTTAGTATCCACCACTTTACGCTTAAAGTATAATACTTTCTGTTTAGCTCTTAGAACCTCTAATTGACTAACATCACCTGTTTTTTCCAAACTTTGAGTAATTTCCCATTCCTCAATATTCATTGCAAGACCTTCCTCCAACATGGATACCTCTTGATTTAAAGAGCGCTTCTTTTGAACATATAAAGCTTTTTGTGCATTCATAAAATCAGGATAATTTTTGGTTAATTCATCAAATACAATAGGCTTTTCTAAAATTTCTGCATTGGCTCTTGCTAATGCTGACTTCAAATATGCTACTTGAGATCTTATCTCATAATAACTCGCTTGTGCACGATCTTTTTCAAGTGTTGCTAGAAGTTGCCTCTGCTGAACATGCTCACCTTCACTAACCAATAATTTAGATAAAACACCACCATCAGCTACTTGAATAATTTGGCTACTACCGTTAGCAACCACCTTGCCTTGACAACGAACTGTTTCATCAATATCAAATAGTGATGCCCACAATATAAAAGCAATGAAGCCACCTAATAAAACATAAACAATCGAAAATGAACGCTCAATTTTTAATAAAATTTTCTCTAAATTCATGACTTAGCCTCTTATGTTTTGCCAGAAAGTTGAGCAATTACATCAGCCTTTGGTCCATCCATCACTATTTGATTTTTATTAACAACAATTAAACGGTCAACTAATTCTATCATTTCAATTTTATGCGTTACCAATACCAACGTATCTTCTACCTTTATTATTTTTTTAAACATGTTGATTAACAATACTTCTAAGTTACGATCAACAGATGCAGTTGGCTCATCTAATAACCATATTTTTGGCGCTCGCAAAACTACCCTAGTTAAATTAAGTAATTGCTTTTGTCCACCAGACAAGCCTAATCCACCTTCAAATATTTCTTGCTCTAGCCCTTTTTCAGTAGTAGAGATAACACTATCTAATAAGCCTGTTAATTTAGATACCTTCAAAATTTTATCATCATCTGGATCGACCAGACCTAAAATTAAATTTTCTCTAAGTGTGCCTTTGAATAGTCGCCCTTCTTGTTGTAAAAAACCAATTTTTTCAGCTAAAATAGGTTTTGAAATATGGGCCAAATCAATGTCGTCTAACAAAATTCGACCAACATTAGGCTTGTACATACCACTTAATAGGCGTAATAATGATGTTTTTCCAGAGCCAATAGGTCCTAAAACACCAATTTTTTCACCCGGGTTGATTCTCATTTCTGGCAAGGCTAAAGCCACCTTTTCGCCATAATTTATTTGTGTTTTCGCTTCAATATAGAATTCACCACGTAGATTTTCAAACACAATAGGCGAGTCTATACCATCATGGTCACATTTTAAATCCAAAATCATATCTAGTGATCTAATTGCTGACTTAGTGTTTGCCCATTGAACTAGGTGAGATGGAATTTGTGCAACAGGCGCCAAAATTCGACCTGATAAAATAGAACAAGCAATTAATCCACCCATGGTCAAATCACCACCACCAATCAATAATGCACCTGACGCTACCATCAACACAAACGAAGATTGTTGAAAAAATGCCACCATATACTGAGACTGGTCAGTCATTCGCTTCATCTCTAAATCATAACTACGACCTTCGTCAGTGACGTTCATCCAATTAGAAAGCATGCGCCAACCACCTTGACCAGATTTAATCGTTTCAGCACCTTCAACTGACTCCACTAATAAACCCACTCTAAGATTAACAGATTCATTAATATTATCTGCTAATGTTTCTATTTTCTTATGAAAATATAATCCTGTTAAAGTTGCTATAACAAAAAATATCATAGGCAGCAAAGCTAAATAACCACCAATAGTAGCGATTAATAAAACATAGAACAGCACAAATGGAACGTCAACCACCAGATAAGTCGTAATAGTAGATAAAAAACTACGTACTGACTCATAACCTCGCATTTGCGAAGCCAAACTACCCACACTTTTTGGCAATTGATCCATGCGTAATGCCAAAAACCGTTTGTATATATCTCTAGATAAACGTCTATCTATATTGTCAATTAACTTTTCGTACAACCCTGCACGCACTAACTTAGCAATAAAATCTAACACCGTTATTGCTAATACGCCTATTGTCAGCACCAATAAAGTTTGTTGAGCACCTGTTGGCACAACACGGTCATAAATCTGCATAGAATAAAAAGCGCTAACCACAGCCACAATATTAATCAACACTCCTGCTAAAGAAGCATCAATCAACCATTTTTTATGAGTAATTAATTCGGTTTTAACTATTTTAAAAATTCGACCATTACCTATATCGAACTTTTTTTTCATTTTTATGGCAAAAATATTATACTTACTCAAATCATAAAGTATTACCTCTAACCAGGAATTTTTCTCTTTAGAGAACCATTCTGCTACCCATTCTCCTTTAGCATTAAAACTTTTAAGAATACCCCATTGTTGAAATTCATCAAAAATCAATAAAGGCAATAAAGAGGGGTCATTAATAGATTTTAATGCTTTAGGATTAGGAATTAATAATGCATGGCATACATTATGCAACATTACCAATTTTTCAATTGAACTATTACATTCATCCTCAATAATCTGTTGTAATTCTAATGCATTAAAACGAGACCTTTGCAACTTCGATAAACGCTGCAAACTGAATAATAAACTTTGCTCCATATATACTTTAAAGGTTACTTAGAAAATTTAGTAAGTAATATTTTTTTACATAATACCTAACATATGTAAAGAATTATCGTTCTTTAAAAGTTGTGTTGGATAAACTTTATTTAAAAAGTCCGCACTAATTTTAAAAAAGAACATCCTGAAAGCATCGTGACAACTAGACTTAACACTAAAATATATTCTTATCTATATTATATATGCATAGAAAGGCTATCAAAACCGAGATGAATTATAACGTCATAACACTCATTAGTATATTTTTCTTCCTTTTTCTTAACGTTGTGTATTTTGTTCTAAATATTTTTAAATTCATAAATTTTATTAAAATATTACTGAGAATTAACATTATTTTTATGCTACACACTTTTACCTAAAGTATTCGATATGACTTTAACTACTTCATTTCTTTTTTGCCTGTAATTAACAATTTTTTTTGATTAGTTTTTGTATGATATTGCTTTGTTTTTTATTCTGTTCTTGCTTGATGTCTGTCTGTTCTTTTTGCATAATTTCTTCTACTGGAGTAATTTTTGTTGTTTTTTGAATAGCAATTTTAATTAATTTTTCACGACTAAGCTTTTCTTCTTTATCAAAAAATTCTACAAACGTTACAAAATCTTTTTTCTTTAAAGACAATTTAAAGTTTTGAGTGTTATCAATATACCAAATAATTTTTTCTACCAGTATTTTATCAATAATATTTTGTTCTTCTTTAAAGCTAATTGTTGAATGCCATAATATTTTATCTGCTCGATCAAATACCAAACTTTCATTAAAAATTATTACAACAACGCCCCAATATCTTCAACATAGACAAAAATACGCCAATTCGCTAGTATTATCTCGCCGTAAACACTAGCCAATTGAGACTCTAATTGAGAGACCTCACGAATGGAGTTCATAACATCCTGCCATGTTTTTCTACCTGCTAAAAATTGTCGATAATAGGACTTTCGTACTTTTTCTATATTGGCTAGTGATAACTCAAGCAATATTTTTTGTTTTTTCAAAGAGACAGAAGACATCCAATCTAACTTAATTTGCTGCGCAACTTTATTTTCCTCGTCTTTAATTTTTGCTTGTAGAGACTGATAGCGACTTTTAATTTGCCTAGTTTGTGAAAAATTAGATAACCCTGCACCAAAACTACTATTAAATTCAATAAAAATACGATTTTCAGTCTTGGCATCTTTGGTAGTAAAACTACCCCATTGACGTTCCAATTTAAGGTTAATATCTGGGTAGAGCTTGGCATGACTTTGGTCTAATTCAGCTTCAATTACTAAACTTTCTGCCTTAATTTGCTTAACTCTAGGGCTCGTTAGTAATGCCTTTCTGCTTAATTTAGTTTGATTAGTTTCAAACTTAACAATACTAAAATCTCTAATCAAATCTTTTGAATCTATAGAAGTGCCCAATAGTCCTTCCAAATTAAGCAGACTATTTTTATGTTGAATAATGGCCGAATTAAAACTGGCTTCTGCCTGGGTTGAACGTGAATTTACTAAATTTAAATCACTACTAGAAGACAAGCCTTGTTTAATACGACGCCTTAGACGAGTACGCAACATGCTATATTCTTTTTGACTCTTACTATATGACTTTTTTTTTAAATAACTGTCATACCATTTACTGTAGGCATTGATTACTCTTAAAGCCAAATCTTGCTGTACGACCTTGGTTGATGCTTGAGCTAATAAAAGCTTAGCTCTTGATTTTGCCAAGCCTGCATCAATAGACCCGCCAGCCCAAAGTGGCTGTGTTAAGCTAATGGTTGAAACACGACTATCGCCATTATAATTACGATCTGTATTAGAACTATCAACTTGACTTACTGAAAACTTAGGGATTGGAAAATATTGCCATTTAGCACTGGTAATTTCATTTTTAGCAGAGTCCTCTAAAAAAATATTACTTTTGATAGAAGGATGATAGGCAATCGCTTTGCTAATTAGATTAGACAAATTAAACTCACCTTTTGATTGCTCTTGTACGCTCACACCACCAAGGAGAAAGCCAAAAAATAATAATACCATCGTTCTTTTAATCATTTTAAATCTATGCCATTATTATCAGTATTAATCACAACATTCTCCAGCAGGATCAGCATCTATGACACTTAAAAAATTACTCGAAGTATCTCTTGATTGATAACTTATCAAGTCTTAAAGATTCAGTTTATCATCATTACTGCCATTGTCTATGACAAAATCAATAATGGTATCATTACCGTCGGTTATAACGTTGTAATCAAAAAGTATCGACCCACCATTTCCTGTAAGCATATCATTGCCCAAACCTTTTATAAAAATATCGTTAGAAACTTGTACCAATTAATGAAATGTCAGCATTTTTTACGCCAATTTTAAAATTATTAACCAAATTACCTATCTTATCTTTTAGATGATAGCTATCGCCACTAAATATAGTGCAACTTATTTCAATAACACTAGCATCACCAATTCTATTTTGAACAGAAAGGTATGCCTTATTGCCATCAGTTTTCACTTTAGTAATTGTGTTGTTCTCAACAACAAATACATCTATTGTAGTGCTACTTGCCGTATTAATAGAGGATAAGTCTTATCGGTTTGATGGATTTTAATATTTTGTGACTCATAGGTGGTATTTGTCATCATACTAAAAGAATACTTAGTATCACTAAAATTCTTTAAATCTGACATAACACTCACATTACCCGACTTGTCAATAATTTTAACACCCATCCAATTTGCTGAATTATCAAGGTTTAATGCTACCTTGTTTCCTTTGGTGATATCCTAGGCTAGTAAGCTCAACCACTACATATTTATAACAGCAAACTGAATAGCATTTTCACTTTTTTTTAAGTCTATTATCCAAAAAAAAGTTAATAGTACCTCTAGATCTAGAGTAAGTAGTGTGTCATCGCTAATGTTGATATTACCAATTTGAGATTCAAAATCGCTAACAAAATTACTAGCCACATCTACATTCTCATCTTATTCATCTGATTTTTTCGCACCTACAATTAAATTATTAGTTATATTTTGACTTAATTTATCATTAGTAACACCATTAACTAATTCATTAAATACTGTGTTAGTAGATTTTTTGACATCGTCATTCAAACCAAATATCGTAGCAATATTCCCATTAACACTGCTAATTTTAGCAGAAGTAAAATCTAATAAATCAGTGTCTGTTCTTTGTATCACTATTATCGTTGAATAATTGACATGTAGCTATTTCAGTTAATATTCTAAAATTGACAGTCATGTCACCACCATTTGAACTTGTAATAGTACGTAAATCTACGCTTAAATCTTCATTTTGGCCTGTGCCCTTCATTTAAATAATTTACACCTGTTCCTATATCTTTCAAGCGAATAAGACTATTACCAGTCATTATTTTCTAAAAACAGTTTAAGTGCTTGTATTATTAAATATGTCTTCAAGCATTAAGTAACAACTGCTAGATTAACAAGGCGATTATTAACTTCATCATCAAAACGAAGTATCATTGTTACGCTCATTGTCATTCTCTTGCATTTATTATAGGATGAATTCAATTTTGAATCAACTTTAATACAAAGTATAATCGTAATTGACGTCAGATTTCTACTTAACGTCAAAAAACCAATTGATTAATAAACACTACCAAGCAACTACCTACTCAAGCACCAAATTACCATCATTAATCATAGTAACTAGACTAGCTTCAGTTACCCCTGTTAAGGTAATATTAATATCTTCAGTAAATACATCACCCATAGCACCATTTTTATCAACACTAATGATAGTATTGCCACCAATCTGACTTAGATTAATAAAATCAGCTAAGTTTGTAGAATCATAATCGGTGAGTAAGTCTTTAAGATTAAGAATGTCTTTGTCAGCACCCATGCCTATAGTAAAGTCAGTAATACTATCAGCACTACTGCTTGCTGCAGCATCACTCCAGGATTTATAGACGAAGGTATCATTGCCACCCCTACCATAAACTGTTTCATTAAAGGAAGACATATTAATAATGTCATTATCTGTTGTTCCAAAATTAACAGCTTCTTGTGTAGCACTGTAATTAAAGGTATTACTTTCATAAACAATACTATCACCAGTATTCATCAAAACACTTAAAATAGAAACGTTGGTGTCTAACTGAGTATTGTTAATGGTGAGTCTGTTAGATTCGACGTTTTGCATATTAATAACCTCAATATTAACCAAACTTACTGAAGTGACATCTAGGTTGATGTCTGAAGCATTAGAAAGTTTGATCATATCATAACCCAGCTTACCATCTAGCATAACCAAGGCACTCTCACCCGCATAAGTAAATACATTATTATTGGCACTACCGAACAAGCCTATGGGTTCTACAGCCTCGGTGTTGGAGGTATAGACTAGAAACTCACTGACTTTGCCACTCTGGCAAACAGTAGAACCATAACCAAAACTCATTAGCACCCAAGTATTACCTAACACCAAGCTGTTTCCTTTTAATGTTTCATCGGCAGCTTTATTGTCACCATCAACAAAAATACCTTGTTTGGCATCTACATTATTTTGTAGCACTGTGCCAGCACCCGTGTGATTATAGTTGGCAGTAAAGACTAACTGAGAAACCTGTCCACTCTGTTGTGCATCACTAACAAATAAACGAGCGTCACCAGTTGACGAGCCAGCATCCCAATAAATAGCACCCGAACTCCAGGGAGCATGGGCTATGATACGTCCATCTTCAATAGAAGTTCCTAGATTAAATAATGTACCTACTCTTATAATATTAAATTCATAGGTCACATAAACCTCAAGATTAGTCACAGTTCCACCACCCGTTCCTATTGCCTCCATAAAATCATCATTAGCGCCATTTAGCCCTCTATTAAAACCGATAGTCGTTTGACCATTAGAGTGGGTCTGGACAACCCCATCACTCACGATAACACCTTGTTTTGTACTGGAGGTTTGAGTCATATCTCGTCCATTGCCCGTTTGATCATACCAAATACTTACATACCCTGTGTCATCCGTATCTCTACCCACAAAATTCAGAAGAGCTCGCGTATCCAAATTATCATACTTATCAAAACCAATATCCAGTTCGGTATTATCACTAGAACGTCTGACTCGAACAGCATTAGTCGCTAAATCTGAGTTAACATCTTTTAGACTATAAGCTGCTGCTAGTTGAGTAATATCTACTTCAACAATCTCACCAATACCTGTTGCCTTGGAGATTGCACCCTCTGTTGGATTGGTTAGATCGACAATAATATTCTGATTCACTTCTTTATAGTAATCGCCATTCACTGTAAAGGTAATCTCCTTAAAGCGTTCACCTACTGCAAAAGTGACCGTACCACTTGTACTACCGCTATAGTCATCATCCACACCATTAGCAGAACTACTAAACTTGGCTAAACTTAGTGTAGTATTCACCGCATAATCAACCGTACCAGCATCAGAAAAATCCCCTCCTCTAGTCACAATAAAGGTCATGGTCTTTGTCCCTGTTGTACCTTCAATCACTCTTGAATCAGAGATAGAGTAAGAAGAGGCTTGCTTAGTTGCTGTTTCTGTTCTAGTTGTCATATTGCCTGCAGTATCGATGATATTGACTTGAACACCTAACTGTGTATCAATACTTGCAAAAGTAGGTGCACTACCTGAAATAAGTGAGGCAGCACTATTTAAGTCTAATGTCCAGTTACCATTGGCATCACTGATGACTATGTAAGTAGCATCATCATAGCTATTGTTATTGTCTGTATCTAGTTTAATTTCAACATCTATGTTAGCACTAGTCTGTCCTGTGATGGTTGACAAGTCAGTGATGATTTCATCAATCACTATAGTACTAACAGGTGCTGTTTTATCCACAGTAATATTTTGTGATAGTTGCGTGGCAGGGTTACCATGGTTATCACTAGCATTAACAGTGACTATATAGGTTGTTCCTTCTATTAATACATTTGTATCTGTTGAAGGAATGTCAATACTCCAATTGTTACTAGCACCTGTTACTGTTGTTGTGTAAGTGATGGTGTTAAACACAACACTCACTTCACTACCTATTGTCAAACCTGTAGAAATACCTGTCATACTAAAGCCATTGGCAGACTCAGTAATATTCACCACATTGTCATTACCAACGATGGCTTTATTATCAGTTAAAGTCAATGTTGGTGCGTTAGTGCCAACCGTAACTGTTTGTGTGCTTGATGTATTTATTCCCATAGCACTGCTTGTGATATTGGCTTGTACGGTGTAGATATCTCCATTGATGAGTCCACCATCATTGATTATGGCTCTCCATATACCAGTGCTACTGTCATAAGCTGTTCCAGAAATTGATACAACACTACCACCAACCTTAGTGATAGTGACTGTAAAATCACCAAGTAATAAAGTACTTAAGATGGTAGAGTCAGCACCAATAATCACTGCAATGACAATATCAGTGGTATTCTCTATGGCATTTATCTTATTGTCTGTGGCCACCATTATGGTTGCATTCATTTCATTCACGATAACGTTCCAAACAGTGCTACCAGTGATGGCAGTTGATTCATTACCTGCATTATCTTTAAAAGCACCAGCTTCCACTTCAACATAGTAGCTTGTTCTTGCCACTAAGTTAATATCAGTTGGGTTAATGGTGACTACACCTGTTGCATTAATACTGACTTGTGCACTATTATCTGCAGCAATAGTTTCTATAACAGAGCCATCACTAAGTTGTTTAATGATAATGTTCTTACCTGTCACAGCTATCATACTCTCTGCAAAGGTTAAAACAAAGTTATCCGTATTAGACATTTTACCATTATCCACAGGAGAAAAGGTTGGTGTGTCAATGGCAGTATCAATACTAAAATTAATAGTATATTTAGCAATGTTACTAGTTTGCCCTGCATTATCTGTTTGTTTGACTCGGATGAAATCAGCGCCATAGGTTCCATCTGTTAAAGTAAAATTAGTCACAGAACTGTCTGAAACGGTCGTCCAACTTACACCACCATCAACACTGTATTGCCATGAAGCCACATCAGCAACAAGATTAGTGACGTTCATCACCCTATCTTTAGTAACAGTACCAGCGCTTATTTCTGTATTTAATGTAAGGGTTGGAATAGAAGGGGGTTGAGTATCGAAACTTTGCGCATCAGCAATAGATTGAGTATGATTGATGTCAAAAGGATCATTACCATAGATATCTACTAAGCCTGTTTTTTCTATTTTCAGACGTGCAGCTGTAACATCTACGGTATTTTCGCCTAAAGGTGGAGTGACTGATACAGTCCATTGGGTGCCAGAGCTGTCTGGAACTTCAGTAAGAACGCCTATAATCCAATTTGTAATAACGATTGGTGCCCCTAAGGTATCTACTAAAATGACATCATTTGACTCGAAACTAGAAACTACACCGTGACTAAAAGTCACGGTGTATATTGTCATCTCAGATGTAACTTCTTGTCCAGTTTGATCATGATCATCTGTCACACTAACAATAGTTGGTATAGTTGCAACAACAGTCATAGTCGCTTGAGCAGAAGCTCCCGTATTTCCTGCAGTATCAACATAAGCAAAGGTTGCTGTACGATCAATATCACCCGGAGTAGAATTGGTATTTTTCAACTTAACAGCTTCAACAATACTTTCCACTTCAGTAGCACTAAAGCTACCGCCACTATGTTTAGTAATGGTTAACTTATTAGAAGCATAAATGTAATTAACATTAGCTATTCCAAGCGTTACACTAGTAGTTTGAGTAAAACTACTACTAAGTGTTCGCTCTACATCTAGTAACAAATTATCACCAGTTTGAATATTGCCAAATATCACTGTAATTTTTTCTATATCGCTTGCATTAGGCGTCACAATATCTGCATCAAAGGCTACACCACTTGTTATATCCATCTTATTAACGATTACCGAACTGGTAACGTCTACTACGTCTGTTGTTACATCTAAAGTGAACGTGATTATTTGTTCGCTTGATGCATTACCAGTCTTATCTATTTGTCTTACTTTGACAATGTAATCACCATTTGTCGTTGGTGCAATATAAGTCGTACTCCATGAACCAGTAGCAATTTTGTATTCTACTGTTGCACCTATTTCTTTATTAACAGGTGCGTTGATGGCAGAATTATTTGTAATGCTGTCACTTGAACTACTACCACTATCAGTTATTAAAACTGCATTTGGTGTTACTGGGGCTACTGTATCAAACACTACACTATCTGAACTCATACCTATCCCTTCAACAGGATTGTTATCCAAAATAGCTGTTAATTTAACTTTTACCTTATAAGCTTTACCGTCAGTAAAATTGGCACTTGAAGCCCAGATACTATCGTTATCTAATACCCAATTACCTGAACCATCTATTGTTATTGCTGTACCAACTAAACTACTAGGAACGGTGTAAGCTGTACCACCGTTAGATGAAATAAACTTAATTTCTAACACTTTTACATTTCCAACACCATATGGATTCGCAATATGTCCAGAAATGGTTACATTTGTCAATTCACTTAAATTAATATACTCATCCCCACTATTTACACCCATTCCAGACCATGCTACTGTTGTGCTTAAACTGGCCGTATCAAAAGTCCAAACGCTAGACTCACTAATACCAGCATATTCATTACCTGCTATATCTTTAAAAGCGCCAGCTGCTATTATTACATAATAAGCTATATTAGACTCTAAGTCAGTAGCTGGATTGATCGTTACTATATCATTAGTAACCTCTACACTATCAACGGCTTCAACAAAAGTTCCATCAGCTTTATAAATTTTGATTTCTTTACCAGCAACCTTTATAATGTTCTCATCAAATATCATGGTTAAGTTTGCTGTTGGTACTATATTACCACTTAGTATTACTGTTGGTGCAATTGTGTCAACTTGAGTATTAGCTATTTCACTTATTTCAGTAAATACTGAACTAACATCATTACCAACAGCATCTTTAAATTCACCTGAGGTAAATGATAACGAATTAGCTTTTACTTTAACACCATTATTATCATTTAAATTGTTAGGTAATGCTGCTGTTGTAAATATTAATGTATTCGAAACAATTCCGTTGCCAGTTGCTGTGGCAGTTACTTCCATTGTGCTACCATCTCTATCATCAATAATCAGTGTAATGATTGCTATTGCAGCATTTGTTAGCGTAACCATTTCATCTAAAGTTAGTTCTACACTCAGTGTTTCGCCGATTTTTAAAATTTGTGCACTGTTTGGATTTGTTGCACATGTTATGCTAGGTGCAACACCATCTATGACAATAGTACTATCTCTATCTTCGATGTTGTATAAGATTTTTTTATCAGCAGGCACCATATTATCAGTCATTATATTGCCTGCAATGTCAATGATTGAATTGATAGTAAAACTGGTTACTTTTAAGCCTGTCGTGGTGTTGCCCGTATTTACTATGTAATTTCCTGTAAGAAGAGTTTTATCATCTGCTGAAACTGTCAAAATTACTGTTTCACCTGTATTTAATGTCACTGTAATTGTACCTGAAGCAATTTCTTCATTAACTGTACTAGTAATATTGATGTTGCTATTTACACCATAAGAACCACCAACTGTATTTAAAGTGAACAAGGTGATAGTAGGAGCTATGTAGTCAATAGTTATTGCATCAAATAAAGTGGGTTGGGAATAATTACCATACTCATCTACTTGTTTAACCTGTATTTGACCTTGCACATAAGATTGACTTGATAATTCAAATGATGAGTCTGAACCTTTTATCCAATTTTCACCACCATCAGTAGAATATTCCCAAGTAACGCCACCAGATATATTAATTATTTTATTGCTAGTAATGTTATCACTAGAAGCGCCTGTGTCGCCAGCAGATGCAAGTGTTAATGTAGCATCGACATTAGCAGTTAATATATCTATTGATGTCGCAGAATAGTGAGAAAGAGTTATGACATTTGAATCGTCCTGACCTGCAATTTTAACTTTAATATCGCTTACTGCATGAGAATCTGACCCTAACAATTCAAAACTACCATTACCCCTACTACCTGTTGTCCAATCTGTACCGCCATTAATTGTATACTCCCAAATAACGTCAGGTCCAGTAATCACATTAATAATAGCATCATTTGTTTTACCATCAAATATACTATTACCTGTATCTCTGTTAAGGTTTAATGCTAAGATTGATCCTGTAATTTCTGCTGCATTTTTAAGTATTGTAGACTCATTGCCTGCAGCATCTATTTCTTTAACCTGTATTTGATTTATTGTATAGATAGCATTAGCAATTAAAGAAAAACTAGAGCCTACATCTACTACTTTCCAAGTACCATCAGCCCCATTTTCAGTAGAATACCGCCAAGTACTACCAGCTGTTACTGATATATTTATCACTGCAAAATTGGCACTAGACGAACTACTTAGTTCTGTTGAGGTGATTCCACTTGGCATATCTCCATCAACAAAAATTGTGCCAGCGCCCAATGTCGCTTCAGTACCTTCTATGAAGCCAGCAAGAATGTCTGTACCATTTCGAACCATAATGTCTGCTTTATTGTAGGTAGTTGTTTTTTCAACTAAATTAAAGCCAGTACCAAGTTCAAAATCTGTAGCTCCTATAAACCAATTTATACCAGCATCAGTTGAGTAAACCCAATTTGAACTAACACCAATAACATTAATTCTGATACCTTCATCAGTACCAACATCATGACCATCTAAATCATACGCTTTGACAATATTATCTATTGCACTAATACCTGTATCTTCAAAACCTAACGTAATATTGATCGTAGTAGAGCTGTCAATAGCATCAGTATCTTTAATGGTTGTGGCCAATCCTAAACCAACATCAATCTTACTATTACTTGTTTCAGCTTTAGAAGCACCAGCAAGTAAATCTTCTTGCCCCTCTGTGTTTAGTTTTAAATCAGCACCCATTCCTATTAATTTTTCTTCAAACTGAGTAATGGTTGCAGCCATATTGCCAGAGTTTTTGTCTGAATCTACACCAGATAATGCTGCTAAAATATTACCATAGGCATTCGAAATAGAAGTTTCGCCATCTTGTGTTATTACTGTTTGTATTTTAGTAGTAACCACGTCAGCATCATTACCCAAACCAAAGGCCTTAGCTACACCTTTATTAGCGTCACTGATAGTAGATATATCCAACATAATACCCGTAGGTAATTCACCAGAAGTGGTTAAACCCATTCTAAGTGCAGCTATGGTTGTTAATGGCGTAATACTAACGTCAATATTTCCACCTTTAGAAGCGTCAATAACTGCTAATAATGTAGCAGATATGTCAGTATCTACTCCTGTTGCTTCGTCTCTAAAGTCAGCGTTATTCCCATTAGTATCAATTAATTTAGCAATAATAATACCCTTATAATTACCAATAGAGAAATCTTGCATTCCTGAATTGTTAAGATCCACGTCTGTGAAAAAAGTTAACTTTTCAATGAAAGGATCGTATTTGTATAATTTAACAAGTCCACCATTATTTTCAATAAACTCACCTGCACTAACAACCATCTTAAGGATAACATCTTCCAAAGAAGAAATACCGCCACCTGCACCTGCTAAACCAACAATTAGCAAGCCGTCTAATACCTCACCACTATCTATACTTAAAGATGAAAAAATATTAGTGAGATAAACTTCGTTAAAACTTTCAGCAAACACCGTAGATTGGTTAGTAGCGACGGCTGATAATACAGACTCATCACCATAAAAATGAATGATTTGAGAGTTATTAGTAAACGTAACAAAATTATTTTCAATAATATGATAAATGCCGTCTTCGCTTGGTAAAGATACTAAACAAGACAAATCACTTACACACACTTTAAAATATTCATTGAACACAACAATAGTATCATTAGGCAACAACACTTTCAAATCATTGTCTACTTTTTGGGCAATTAAGTCAAAGTTTCTACCATCTTCGATGCTTATTTCGTAAGCATGACCTGGTATAACCCTAATATGCTGTTCACCCTTGATGACAATAACAATAACTTTACTTAGCGTTTTGGAAAAAGCTTGTGCTTGAGTTTGTAATGTTTTTAATTGTGTAGTTGTTTTTGCGTTGTTAATTTTCATTATTTTTTCTTATTATTGTGTTTTTTACTTATTTTTTTGTTATACTTAAATATTTAGGTATTTTTACTCGTATTAACAGTAAAAATGGAAGGTATATTTTATATTTTCCAGCATTCTTTATCAAAAATGAACTGTGTTTCATCAATAATTTTTCTAAGAACTTCTTTCCAAATATCGACATTAAATTTAGATAAATATTTAACACTATCTTTGTGAATGCCGTCAATTTTAATAGCTTGATCTAAAAACGGCATTAGAATTTATTTATTAAGCCAACAAACACCTATTAAGGTATATATTTAAAATCTTAAGATAAGAACTGACTTAGAATAGTGATAGTGCTAATTTCATCCAAAAATCTGGAAACAAACCAACTGCTAATATTAAGATGGCATTGATTGACAAAACTAACTGTATATCTATTGACGCATAGATAGTTATTTTTTTATCAGTCTCATCAAAATACATGGATTTAATAATTTGTAAATAGTAATAAGCGCTAATAACAGCAAAGATAACAACAATAACTGCAATCGTTATAAACCCTGCTGATACCACTTGTTGAAGAATGAAAAATTTAGAATAAAAACCAACCAATGGTGGAACACCTGCCATAGATAGAATGATAATTAACATCATCAGTGCAAACCATGGGGCATGTTTATTAAGTCCCTTAAAGTCAGAAATTTGATCAATTTCAAAGCCTTGTTTGTTAAGTAGAATAATCATGCCAAACGCCGCTAAACTCATCAGTACATAAACCAACATATAAAACGCGGCTGCACCATAACCAATTGGCGTACCAGCAACAAAGCCTAACATGATAAAACCAACGTGTGAAATAGTTGAATAGGCTAACATACGTTTGATATTACTTTGCATGAGCGCAACAACAGAACCCAGCGCGATAGACAAAATAGACAATACCATGAATAAATCTGACCAGTAGGCGTGCATGCTATCCAAGCCATCAACTAAGATACGTACCAACATAGCAAATGCTGCAATTTTAGGTACAGTTGAGATAAAAAGTGTGACTGAAGTTGGTGCGCCTTGATAGACATCAGGCACCCACATATGAAAAGGCACAGCGCCTAATTTAAAAGCGATACCAATAACCAAAAATACCAAGCCAAAATTAATAATCAGTGTTTCTCTTGAGTCAAGATTGGTATTGGATGCAAAACTGGCAATATCATTAATATTAAGACTGCCACTAATGCCATAAATCATGCTCATACCATATAGTAATAGACCTGATGCAATTGCACCTAGGACAAAGTATTTAAGTGCCGCCTCAATGGCATCTGCCCTTTCACGTGCAATGGCAATTAGTGCATACAATGATAGGGATAAGATTTCCAACCCTAGATATAGGGTTAATAAACTATAGCCTGATACCATTACCATCATACCTAATACTGACAATAAGACCAAAACAAAATACTCGCCTCTAAAAAGTGAGTGTGTCCTTAGATAATGACGTGAATAAACCATGGCAACCATTGTAGCAGCCATCATAAATACTTTAAATACTGATGCCATATTATCTAACACGAACGAGCCACCAAAAATAATTATCTGAGGGTGATCAATTAAATTAAATGCCAATAATCCAGTAATGAATAAGCTTAGTTGGATTAAATAATAGGTAACTTGCTTAAAATTCTTGTCTAAAAACAGATCTATCAATAAAACTATCACAATTGCACTGAGCAAAAAAATCTCTGGTAGAGCAATCCATAAAGATGATGTGTCAAATTCGATAAAATTGTTCATAAGTTAAAATTTAGACGTTAAAGCTTGATGTAATAAATGCTCAATTGAGATATACATCAGTTCAAGCACTGGTTGTGGATATAAGCCCATGATCAATACTGCTACTACCAAAATAGCAAGCATTGAAAATTCACGAGCATTAATATCTTTTAGGGTTGCTACAGCAGGATTACTAACAACGCCCCAAAACACTCGTTTCACCATCCATAATGTATATGCCGCACCTACAATGAGTGTACTTGCCACTAATACGCCGTACCAAATATTTGCTTGAATGGCCCCCAGGATGACCATAAACTCTCCCACAAAACCTGAAGTTCCTGGCAAACCTACATTAGCCATTGCAAATAGTAAAGCAAAGCCTGTAAATTTGGGCATAGAATTAATAACACCACCATAAGTTGATATTTCTCTTGAATGTAAACGATCATACAACACACCCACCACTAAAAACATGGCGGCTGAAATAAAACCATGCGAAATCATTTGTACCATGGCGCCTTCAAGACCTAATAATGCACCTTCTATTGTATCTGGCTTGTAAGTTAAAAATAAGGTAAATACACCCAATGTTACAAAACCCATGTGTGAAATTGAGGAGTAAGCGATGAGTTTTTTCATATCACGCTGCACAAGTGCAACAAAACCAATATAAACAATAGCAATGAGTGATAACACAATAATGATTTCTGAAAATTCTAATGAAGCATCAGGCGTAATGGGCAGTGAGAAGCGGAAAAAGCCATAGCCGCCCATTTTTAGCATGATTGCTGCTAGAATGACAGAACCACCTGTTGGTGCTTGTACGTGTGCATCTGGCAACCAAGTGTGTACCGGAAACATGGGCACTTTAACCGCAAATGCCATAAAAAATGCCCAGAAGATATAGCTTTGCTCCTCTAAACTTAATTCCAAATTGTGCATATCAAGGATTAAAAATGAGCCGCCTTTATTATGCATATAAATAAACGACACCAGCATAAATACCGAGCCTAAAAAGGTATATAGAAAAAATTTAATGGAAGCATACACACGGTTGTCCCCACCCCAAATGCCAATAATCAACAACATAGGAATTAATGACGCCTCCCAAAATGCATAAAATAGAATGGCGTCCAATGAAGAAAACACACCAATAATCAAACCTTCCATCATTAAAAATGCTGCCATATAATGAGCGCATCTTTTGGCAATCACTTCCCAACCTGCAACAATGACTAAAATTGTTGAAAAGGTTGTCAGAATAATAAGTGGCATAGAAATACCATCTACACCGATATGATAATGAATATTAAGTTGTAATATCCAAGATTCTTTTTCAACAAACTGCATCAAATGTGTTGATGAATCAAAGCCTGTATAAAGGCTTAGTGATATCATAAAAACAAGTATTGAAATGATAACACTCACCCAACGGGCTGTATTAACGCGATTGTTACCAATAAAAATAACCAAAACACTAGAGAAAATTGGCAACCAAATTAGTAAACTAAGTAGCGAATTTTGCATAATTAAAATTCAAGCAATGGATTGTTGCCTGCAAATAACACCCAAGTTAAAATAATTAATAAACTAAAAATCATAAAAAAAGCGTAGTGATAAACATAGCCTGTTTGAATGGGACGTATAATTTTACCAACCAAACCAATGAGTTTTGCACTACCATTAACTAGTATTTTATCAATCAAACCAACATCAGACACTTTGTATAAAATGTTACCTAGTTTCTTAACGCCGCTGACAAAAACAATGTCATTAAAACGATCAAAACCGTACAAGGATTCAAGTACGTAGCTGGTACGATGACATTTCTTTTGTATCCAATCAGACCATTGTGTTCTATAAATTGAAAAAATCCAGGCAGTGACAATACCACCTATCATCATCCAAAATGGTAAGGTTTGTATTGCATGAGGTATCATTGAGGCTGCGCTATGAAATTCACCGCGTAACTCAGTCATAGAAACATGGCTTGAGGCAATGGTAATCGCATTATTTAACCAACCATTAAACAACATGGGTTCAATCGTCAAATATCCAATCATCAAAGATGGAATAGATAAAGCGATTAGTGGGAATATCATTGAAGGTGCGGATTCATGTAAATGTTTAGCAGTATGCACATCCACCCTAGACTTGCCATGAAAGACCAAAAAGAACATTCTTAACGAATAAAAAGCAGTAATAAACACCCCCACTATCACCGCAACATAAACCCAACTTGCATATGGTAACGATGAAAAGTGCACTGCCTCAATAATCATGTCTTTTGAGTAGAAGCCTGAAAAACCTGGAAAGCCAATTAGAGCTAGCGTGCCAATAAATGCAGTCCAATAAGTAATTGGCATTTTTTTGCGTAACCCACCCATCTTACGAATGTCTTGTTGATGTTTCATGGCAACAATGACTGAACCTGCGCCTAAAAATAACAGTGCTTTAAAAAATGCGTGTGTCATTAGATGAAAAATTGCGACTGAATAAGCGCTCACACCTAGCGCAACCGTCATATAGCCCAATTGTGACAAAGTTGAATAAGCAACTACTTTTTTAATATCATTTTGTACAATACCGAGCAATCCCATAAACAAAGCAGTAATCGCACCTACAATCATAATGACCATTAGCGCAACATCACTTAGTTCAAACATAGGTGACATGCGTGATACCATAAAGATACCTGCGGTTACCATAGTTGCTGCATGAATTAAGGCTGAAATTGGTGTGGGACCTTCCATTGATCCTGGCAACCAAACATGCAGCGGCACTTGTGCAGATTTTCCCATTGCACCAACAAATAATAGCAGACAAATAATAGTGATAAGGTCTAAGCCCCAAAGCTGTTGATTCATTGTCTTATCAAGACTTGAAAATACTTCCATGTAATCTAATGAGCCACTAAACGCCAACACCAAACCAATACCTAGTAAAAAGCCAAAATCGCCCACACGATTAATCAAAAAAGCTTTAAGATTTGCTTGTATTGCGCTTTCTTTATGATGCCAAAAGCCAATTAATAAATATGAGACCAATCCAACCGCTTCCCAGCCAAAGAAAAGTTGCATAAAATTATTACTCATCACTAGCATAAACATTGAGAACGTGAACAAAGAGATATAACTAAAGAACCTTGTATAGCCTGTGTCGTCATGCATATAGCCAATAGTATAAATATGCACCATGAGTGAGACAAAGGACACCACCACCAACATCACAGCTGTTAAATTATCAATTAAAAAACCAACACTAACATTTAGATTACTAAGTTGCATCCAAGTGTATAGATTTTGATTAAAAACTTCACCCTGTTCTAAAACATGATAATTAAACACATACAAAGACAATACAGTTGAAATCAACACACCTAAAATGGTCAATATGTGTGTAACTGTTTTGCCGAGAATGGTACCAAAAAATCCTGCAAGGATTGCGCCTACTAAAGGTGAAAATGCAATTGTTAAGTAAAGTTTTTCCATTATTAACCCTTTAAACTGTTAGTAACATCAACACTAATAGAGCCTCTGTTTCTGAATAACAAGGTTAAAATCGCCAAACCAATGGCAACTTCAGCTGCCGCTACCGTCAAAATAAAGAAAACAAAAATTTGCCCTACTTCATTGCCTAAAAAATGTGAAAATGCAACAAAATTTGTATTAACAGCAACCAAAATTAATTCTACACACATTAATAGTGTAATGATATTGGTACGATTAACAAAGATACCCACCAAACCAATGCAAAAAATAACGCTGCTTAAAATTAAATAATCACTCAGACTGACCATTTATTTATCTCCCTTACTAGGAGTAATTGAAACAAGCCTTACCCTATCTTTAGCTTGAACATTCACTTGCTCAGAAATAGATTGTTTTTTACGGCTGGTTTCGTTTCTGTATACCAAGGTAATAGCAGCAATAATTGCAATTAATAACAACACTGCAGCAAGCTCAAATGGATAAACATAGGTGGTATAAAGTTGCATTGCCAATACCGTAATATTACTATAATCCATACCGTGACGCTCTGGGCTGCTAAACACATCTAGCCCAAATTGATTAGCGCCCAACACCAAACTCATCTCAGCAACAATAATAGCAGCAACAATAAGCCCTAATGGTAAATAGCCTGTAAATTTTGCCCTGAGTGTTGATTTGTCGATATTAAGCATTTTAATCACGAATAAAAACAAAACCATGACCGCACCCACATAAACCAAAATTAAAGTAATAGCTAAAAATTCGGCCTCAAGTAAAATCCAAATACTAGCGGCATTAAAAAATGCCAGCACTAAAAATAAAACTGCCTTTGCTGCATTACGTGAAAAAATCATCGCCAAGGAACTAACAATAAACCAAAATGAAAGGATATAAAATATTATTTGTTCGGAATTCATTATCTACTTTTATTTATACTTAGCATCTTCAAGTCTAGCTTGATTAATGGCTTGTTCATTTTGACTGCCTACTTCTAATAGGCGTTCTTTAGTCATAATACTACCTTGTCTTGACTTAAACGCATAATCAAAAATTTGTGTCTCAACAATCGCATCAACAGGACAAGCTTCTTCGCAAAATCCACAAAAAATACACTTAAATAAATCAATATCATACACAATGGTTCGACGTGTACCATCATCGCGCATTTCAGATTCAATGGTAATCGCGTTCGCTGGGCAAACGGCTTCACACAATTTACAAGCAATACAACGTTCTTCACCATTGGGATAACGACGTAGTGCATGCAAGCCTCTAAAACGTGGCGATATCGGGGTTCTTTCTTCTGGGAATTGAACAGTAATTTTTTTATTGACCAGTTCTTTTGCCGTAATTTTCATCCCAGTGCGTAATTCGCTTAAGGTGAAATCTTTAACCAATTTACTTAATTTTTTAATCATAAAATATGCTCACTTAAAACCATGGTTCTAATTTTAATTGGGTCATTAACGCCACAACAAATATCCAAATAATAGTGATTGGTAAAAACACCTTCCAAGATAAACGCATAATTTGGTCGTATCTAAAGCGCGGAAAAGTAGCACGTACCCATAAATATAAAAACATAAAGAAGGTTGTTTTCGCTAATAGCCAAATAATACCTGGCACCCAAGAAAATGCACTTTCAAGATAAGGGATAGCTTCAAAAGGAGAATGCCAGCCACCAAAGAACATTACCACAGCAAGTACTGCCATTAAAATCATATTGGCGTATTCTGCTAAGAAAAATACTGCAAACGTCATACCCGAGTATTCAACATGTGTGCCACCAACAATTTCTGACTCACCCTCCACAACATCAAAAGGTGCGCGATTGGTTTCTATAAGAGCTGAGATAAAAAAGATAATCATCATAGGAAACAAGGGAATAAAATTCCAATAGATAATACCGCCTTGCTGTGCTTGAACAATGGTGTTTAAGTTGACACTACCAGCAATCATCACAACTGTTGCCAGCGCAAAACCAATGACAATTTCATACGAGACTAACAGAGATGCACTTCTAAGTGCGCCTAATAGTGGGTATTTAGAGTTGGACGCCCAGCCTGCCAAAATAATACCGTAAACCCCAATAGAGCCAATTGCCAAAACATACAACAAGCTAATATCTAGATTCGTAATATAAATATCTTCATCAAATGGAATCACTACCCATACTGCAATAGCAGGTGCAATCGCCAATACAGGCGCCAATAAAAATAGATAAATATTTGCCTTAGTAGGAAAAATTATTTCCTTAGTCATTAGCTTTAAAGCATCAGCAATAGGCTGCAACCAACCTTTTGGACCAACACGATTAGGTCCGATACGTAATTGCATGTAGCCAATCACTTTGCGTTCAGCGTAAGTGAAATAAGCAACCACTAACATTAGAGGTATCACCAACGTAATTGCCTTAATCAAAATAATTAAAATACTGGCTATTGTGCCATCAAACCAAGGGGTAAGCGTATATACCATTTGCACAAAAGCTTGCCAAAGCTCCATTACTCTTGCTCCTGAATGTTAGTTGGTTGGTTGGCATTGATAAATACACAATCATCTGCCACTGTACTAGTAATCACCACAGGTACACCTAAATATTTATCATCGGCTGATAAGCCTAATATTTCAGCACTTACTGGGTTTATACAAGCGTTATTCATTTGTCCTATTTTAGTTTTTTGTAATGCTCTACTGTGTCTTAATACAGCATCAATACTATAAGGTGAACTTTGCCAAATTGTGCTAATACCATTATGTTTACTGGTCAGATTAATGCACTCATCATGAACATATTTTGCATGTGGTTGATGAGATATTTCAGCTCTAATCTGGGTAGAATCTGCATAATGAAAGCCTGGCAATTCTAATAAATCAGCCATGACTTTTAAGACTTTCCAAGCAGGTTTAACTTCATTTGGCGCTTTAACTGCTGCTGTGTAGGATTTCATATCGTTGTTAATATTAAGCTGCGTTCCTGAGGTTTCATAAATACTGGCAATTGGAAAAATAACATCTGAATAGCCAGTAACGATATCGTCCTTAAAGCTATTTAAAGAAATGACAAAAGTATTATCTGGCATGAAGGTTTTAATAGCTGTATCTAAATCATGAAAATCGTACTGAGGATAAATGTCTAGCAAGATAAAGCCAAGCATATCAGACGTAAACATCGTATTAACATTCATGCCAGAGTTTTGCGGCACAAACCCAACCAAATTAGCTGCTATAGTATTTGCTGTTATGCTCAAATTAAGTGTTTTACTATTGGTATTTTTAGCAATTTTGGTAACTAAATTAGCAATGACTGAAGCGTCTTCATTATTAATAATATGCTCACCTAAAATAATAACAGAACTACTAGAATTTAACAATTTAGAAGCTATTTTGTTAGCAACCTCATCAATCTCAACAGCTACCAAATAGTCAGGTAACTCTTGGGTATTACTGGTTATAACTGACTTAAGCACACCTGCCAACGTAAAAGCTATTTTATTTGGTGCAATAATATTTTCAGTATTAAGTGAATAGTTAAAGTCAAACGCCATTACGTTTAATGTATCAATATCAGCACCTTTTTTTGTCGCTTTACGCAAACGATGATTAATCATGGGTTGTTCCAATCGAATATTAGCACCGACAATCAGAGCGTAATCTATCTTTTCCAAAGCATCCAATTTTATGTTTGAATCAAGTGTAATAGTATTGTCTAAGTTTTTAACATTTAAACGATGATCGATATTATCACAACCAACTTCTGTTAAGATTTTTTTCAATAAATAAAGCTCTTCCATGGTCGCTGTGTTTGATACTAAACCGCCTAATTGATTGACTTTTTTATGCTTTAAAACATGACTATTGAGTCCTTTTATAGCATAATCCAATGCTACTTTCCAGCTCACTTGTTTCCACTGTCCTTGAACTTTAATTTGAGGCTCTAACAATCTATTTTCATGTGTTAAACCTTCATACGAAAAACGATCACGATCAGAAATCCAAGTTTCATTAACCCAATCATTATCAGCAGACACAACTCGTTTAACCTTATCCTTGTAAGTTTGTACAAAAAGATTTGAACCCACTAAATCATGTCTTGCGATACTAGGTATTGAATGCATCTGCCATGACCTTAACTCATATCTAAATGGCTTAGAGGTGAGCGCACCAACTGGACAAACATCGATCATATTGCCTGACAATTCAGACTGGATACCTTCTCTCAAAAACGGCTCAATCTTTAAATGCTCACCTCGTCCAGTACCGCCCATCTCCATTATGCCAGCAATTTCTAAACCAAAACGTACACAACGTGTACAATGAATACAACGTGTCATATCCGTTTGAATGAGTGCACCAATATCACTATCTGATACAATGCGCTTGTCTTCTGAAAAACGAGAAACATCTGAACCGTATTCAACAGCCACATCTTGCAACTCACACTCACCACCTTGGTCGCAAATTGGACAATCAAGCGGATGGTTAATGAGTAAAAATTCCATCACTGCTTTTTGACTGACTTTAGCTTTGTCGTTTTGTGTGTGGACTTTCATACCTTCATTCACAGGCGTAGAACAAGCTG
This sequence comes from Candidatus Ruthia magnifica str. Cm (Calyptogena magnifica), assembly GCF_000015105.1. Classification (NCBI taxonomy): domain Bacteria; kingdom Pseudomonadati; phylum Pseudomonadota; class Gammaproteobacteria; family Pseudothioglobaceae (SeqCode); genus Candidatus Ruthturnera; species Candidatus Ruthturnera calyptogenae. The sequence goes on along the minus strand of NC_008610.1, from coordinate 256,659 downwards.
GTTGTGGCTTGGGTGCACCTTCAACATCTATCAAGCACATTCGACAAGAGGCAACTACTGACAATTTTTTATGATAGCAAAATCTTGGTACACTAACGCCTTCTCTATCAGTAACTTTGATTAGCATTTCACCTGCTTTAGCGCTAATTATCTTGCCATCAATTTCAATTTCAATATCAGCCATAAAATTATCCTTTCACCATTGACTTTCCATGCTCAATATAATATTTGAATTCCAGTCTAAAATTGCGTAAAAAACTTTCCACTGGCATTGCTGCAGCGTCGCCCAGTGCACAAATGGTGTTGCCTATAATTTTATCTTGTACACCTAATAATAAGTCAATATCAGTCTGTTCGCCATTACCATCAATAATACGTTTTAATACGCGATATAGCCAACCCGTACCTTCACGACAAGGGGTGCATTGTCCACAAGACTCATCATAATAAAAATGTGTCAACCTTGTTAGCACTTCTACCATACAAGTTGACTCATCCATAATAATGACTGAACCTGCACCGAGCATTGAGCCTGCTTTTTCAATGCCATCATAATCCATAGTCATGTTCATAGCAACTTTTGCGGTTAGTACTGGAGTTGACGAACCACCTGGAATCACGGCTTTTAACCTAGCACCATCACGCATACCACCTGCCATCTTGAGTAAATCTTTAAAAGGTGTGCCCATAGGTACTTCAAAATTTGCCGGATTTTTAACGTGGCCTGAGACTGAAAATAACTTACAACCACCAGAGTTTTCAACCCCGATATCTGCAAACCACTGTCCGCCACATCTTAAAATCTCAGGCACGCTTGCAAAACTCTCGGTATTATTAATCATAGTAGGTTTGCCAAATAATCCTACATTAGCAGGGAATGGTGGCTTAAATCTAGGCTGGCCTTTCTTACCCTCAATAGATTCTAATAAAGCGGTTTCTTCACCACAAATATAAGCACCTGCACCTAAATGTGTGTATAAATCAAAATTAACTGAACTGTTGTTAATATTTCGACCCAGTAATCCTACTTTATAAGCCTCTTTTAATGCATCTTCGAAGCGATAAAATGGTTCCATAAATTCACCGCGAATATAGTTATAGCCAACACTAGCATTCATAACAAACCCACCAATTGCCATGCCTTCAATCACGGCATGTGGGTTGAACCTTAAAATATCTCTATCTTTACAAGTGCCTGGCTCACCCTCGTCTGAATTACAAATCACGTATTTTTGCCCGTCAGAATGACGCGGCATAAAGCTCCATTTAAGTCCAGTGGGAAACCCAGCACCACCACGACCACGTAAGCCCGAGGTTTTAAGCTCATCAATAATGTATTCAGGTGTTAGCTCACCTTTTAGAATTTTACACCAGACTGAATAACCACCATTAGCTTCATAAGTCTTAAGCGACCAGCACTGGTCTTTGATCAAACTTTTAAAGCAAACCTCGTTCATTTGAGGTTGTCCACAATTTTATCAATTTTATCAAAAGTAAGATTTTCAAAATATTCATCATTAATTTGAAACATTGGCGCACCCACACAAGCACCCAAGCACTCAACTTTTTTAACACTAATTAAGCCGTCAGGTGTTACTTCATCTGTTTGAACGCCCAATTTATTTTCTAAATACGCAATTAAATCATCAGCACCATTCAACATACATGAGATATTATGGCAAAAACGAATCACATATTTACCAACTTTTTTATGATTATAATTTTCATAAAAAGTCGCCACTTCTTGAACAGCAATATCTGGCATATCTAAATAATCAGCCACCGCTTGAATGGTATCAGCACTCAATTTATTTTCATTTTCTGCTTGAATAATTTTTAAAGTTTGCATAACGGCGGAACTTTTCCTATCTTTTGGATATTTTGCAATCCAAGCATCAATTTGTTTTTTTGCTCCAATAGAAATCATCTATCTATTTCACCAAATACAATATCTTGCGTACCAATAATAGTTACAACATCTGACAACATATGCCCTCTTGCCATTTCATTCATCGCGGCCAAATGCGCAAAACCGGGCGCTCTAATTTTGACCCTGTAAGGCTTATTAGCACCATCAGAAATTAAATATATCCCAAACTCACCCTTTGGATGTTCAACAGCGCGATAAATTTCACCTTCTGACAAGCAATAACCTTCGGTAAATAATTTAAAATGATGAATTAAAGACTCCATGTCACCTTTCATGTCAGTTCGTTTAGGTGGTGACACCTTGTGATCATCACTCATGACTGCACCTGGGTTTCCTTGTAGCCACTTAACACATTGTTTAATAATATGGTTTGATTGGCGCATTTCTTCCATCCGCACTAAGTAACGATCGTAACTATCGCCTGTCACTCCCACTGGGATATCAAACTCTAATTGGTCATAAACTGCATAAGGTTGATTTTTTCTCAAGTCCCATGCCACCCCAGAACCTCTAAGCATAGGGCCTGTAAACCCTAGTTGTTTGGCACGATTAGCAGAAACAATGCCAATGTTTACCAACCGCTGTTTCCAAATACGATTATCCGTTAATAAATCATCATACTGTTTAATACTTTTTGGAAATTCTTTAACAAAATCAGCAATAAAATCTAATAATGAACCTTGTCGATTTTCATTCATTGTCTTCAATTCTTTATCCGTACGAAAACCTGAAGCTAAATATTGTGGCATTTTATCTGGCAAATCTCGATAAACACCGCCTGGACGATAATAAGTTGCATGCATACGTGAGCCTGATACTGCCTCATAACAATCAATCAATTTTTCACGTTCACGAAATGCATATAAGAAAATACTCATCGCGCCCACATCAAGCCCGTGTGTACCTAACCACATTAAATGATTAAGAATTCGAGTAATTTCGTCAAACATCACTCGGATGTACTGAGCACGTTCAGGAACTTTGATACCTAACATGGTTTCAATCGCCATGATATAAGCATGTTCGTTACACATCATTGAAACATAATCAAGCCTGTCCATATAACCAATTGATTGATTATATGGCTTTGATTCTACTAATTTTTCTGTACCACGATGTAATAAGCCAATATGCGGGTCAGCGCGTTCAATCACCTCGCCATCAATTTCTAAAATAAGGCGCAACACGCCGTGCGCTGCAGGATGTTGAGGGCCAAAATTAAGGGTATAATTACGAATTTCAGCCATTTTACTTCCTGATTACCCTTGGTACGTTAATATTTGGCTCAATACTCACTTTTTCATAAACCACCCGACCTAAGTCTTCGTCATAACGCATTTCAACTTCGCCAATCATTGGAAAATCCTTACGTAAGGGGTGACCTTTAAAGCCATAATCAGTCAAAATCCGGCGCAAGTCTGTATGATTTTCAAATAAAATACCCATTAAATCAAAGGCCTCACGTTCATACCAATCAGCAGATGCCCAAATATCAGTAACTGACTTGATAATAGGCTCGGCCTCATCAACAAATGATTTCACTCTAATACGTTTATTTTTACTGACAGATAATAAATGGTACACCACAACAAAACGCTGTTCATGTCTGTCTTTTGAACCTTGATGATTACGCCCTCTAGAAAAACCAGAAGCACTCGCATTACCATTCCAGTCTGATTGTCCATAAGTTAAATAATCAACACCACATAAATCTATTAATGTGTCAAAATAGAAAAAATCTCTTAATTTCAAACAGGTTTTAATAATATCTTGAGAATCAACTATTAAAGTCAACTCTCCAAAAGCTTCAACCAAATGACGTTCACCGAAAACCTTAATTAATGATGCTTTTAAATCTTGCATTAAGTTCTTGCAATGGTGTTAGTACTGCGGATTTTATCTTGCAATTGTATGATACCGTATAGTAACGCTTCTGCCGTTGGCGGGCAGCCTGGAACATAAATATCAACGGGAACAATACGATCACAACCTCTAACAACTGCATAAGAGTAATGATAATAACCACCACCATTCGCACACGAGCCCATAGAAATTACCCATCTTGGCTCAGGCATTTGGTCATAAACTTTGCGTAAAGCCGGTGCCATTTTATTGGTGAGTGTGCCCGCTACAATCATTAAATCTGATTGACGTGGTGTGGGTCTAAAAACAATACCAAAACGGTCTAAATCATAGCGAGAAGAACCCGCTTCCATCATCTCTACTGCACAACACGCCAAGCCAAAAGTCATAGGCCAAAGCGAGCCTGTTCTTGCCCAGTTAATAACATTGTTAAGTGATGTGGTTACAAAACCTTGTTTCATTAAACCTTCAATTGCCATTAGCTATTCCCATTCAAGTGCGCCGTTTTTCCACTCAAAAATAAAACCCACCGCCAGTAAAAATAAGAAAATACTAATCGCGATAAAGCCAAACCAGCCCAATTGAGACTGAACCACTGCCCATGGAAAAACAAAGGCAACTTCTAAGTCAAACAAAATAAATAAAATAGCCACTAGATAATAACGTACATTGAAATACATACGCGAATCATCAAAGGCAGGAAAACCGCACTCAAATTGAGTATTTTTTTCTTCATATGGTTTACTTGGCCCTAATAAATAACCAATTAACATTGGTCCAACACCAAAAGCAAGCCCTAGAAAAATAAAAACAATGACAGGTATATAACTCTCTAACACCTAGTTTCTCCTAACTCCAAAACATAGATTTCTAGACATTATATCTAATTTAATCAATCAATTCACCTATAACCAACAAATACATCTCTAGATGGCTAAATTATGCATTAACCTCAGTACCACCTACGGTTAGTTGATCTATTTTTAAACTAGGTTGACCAACACCTACAGGCACATTTTGACCATCTTTACCGCACACACCAACGCCATTATCAAGTTTTAAATCATTTGCTACCATAGATATTTTCTTTAATACCTCAGCACCAGAACCTACTAGTGTCACACCTTTAATAGGATGCATAATTTTTCCATTCTTAATAAGATAAGCCTCGTTAGCACTAAAAACAAATTTTCCTGAAGTAATGTTAACTTGACCACCATCAAAATTAACCGCATAAATACCATTATCAACAGAAGTAATCATATTCTTTAAAGAATCCTGTCCGTTTAGCATGTAAGTATTGGTCATTCTTGGTATGGGAATATGGGCATAAGACTCACGCCTACCATTGCCTGTTGACACTGTATTCATTAGTTTAGCGTTCATTTTATCAAATAAATAACCTTTTAAGATGCCATTTTCAATCAACAAAGTATTTTGTGTTGGAATGCCTTCATCATCAATTGTTAAACTGCCACGCCTATTTTCCAAAGTGCCGTTATCAACAATAGTACATTTATCACTGGCCACCTGCTCACCAATTCTGTTAGTGAATATGGATGATTTTTTACGATTAAAATCACCTTCCAAGCCATGGCCAATAGCCTCATGTAATAATACTCCTGGCCAGCCAGGACCCAGTATAACTGGCATATTTCCAGCAGGTGCTTTTTTTGACTCCAGTGCTACTAACGCCTGTCTAATAGCTTCATTAACATAAATTTCATCCAAGGCATGGTCAATAAAATATCGATAATTATATCGACCACCACCACCACTTGAGGCTGATTCAGTTCTACCATTGTGCTCAACAATAATACTCACACTAACACGCACCATTGGACGATAATCTTTTGCAAATACACCATCAGTTGAAGCAATTAATACCTCGCTAAATCCACCAGAAATCAAGGCACTAACTTGCTTAACCTTAGGCTCCTTTCTGCCCAATATATCAATTCTTTTTAAAAAATTAACTTTTTCTTGCGAGCTGAAACTACTGAGCGGATTCGAGCCATTATATCTAGCAACTTGTGGAATAGACTGAAAAGCTTGAATTCTTCTCGTGCCAGTTTGAGTCGATATTCCTTTAGCAAAACTAATGGCTTTTTCAATCGCTTTGATATTTAAATCATCTGAATAAGCAAAACCAGTTTGGTCAGAACTGACAGCTCTAGCACCCACACCATGACTAATGTGGTAAGTGCCAGATTTAACAATACTTTCTTCTAAAAACCAAGATTCAACCGCTGAATGTTGAAAATATAAATCTGCATAATCAGTACCCTTAGCTGCCAAAGAAGACAATAAAATAGTTATTTTTTCTTGATTTAGACGATGATCATCCAATAGTTGTTCAATCATAATACGGTTGATATATTTTCAATAATAGGCTTATTCCACGGACCTGTTATTTTATATTTAAATTCAACAACTTTATCAACAATATTATTAATCAATTTACCTTTAAATAGAATTTTATCCACAAGCCAAACCACCATACCTGACAAACCACCACCAGCCAAATAAGTAGTAATCGGCACGGCATCACTAATGGCAGGTAATACTTTTGCTTCTAAATGATAAGTTTGTTTAACAATATTACTTGAGCCTGTTAGGTTAATCGTGCTTGAACTTGAGTCAAGTTTAAAATGGCTAATAGTCGCCATAGAATTATTAATAGAAACTTGTGCATCAATAGTATCATAAACAAACCCTTCACTAACCAAATCAGTGATATCTAATTCTAAACGCTTAGCAATGGATTTAATATTAAGCAATGATAAAACCCGGCTAATATTAGGGTCTTTATTGGTAAACACACCTTCTTTAACTTTCATTTTAATCAAACCACTGGCGCCTTTAAAACTCATATTCCACGGAGCACAATTACAAAATAAGCGTATATCAAATTCAAATTGACCCCCACGAACTTTTTCTTTAATGTTTAATTTATCAAGAAATTTACTCAACTTACTACCTTTTGCTTTAGCAGTGAGTATAGTTCTACCATCAACCCAAGCACCGTCAAAACTAAGGTTTTGACTATTCACACCTATGCCTAAAAATTCTAAATTAATGATTTTAAGCACCTTGTCCTGAGATCCAAGTGTGGCCTCAAAATCAGGCCACTTACTTTCACCAACTTGTATGTTTTGTACACTTAAATGCATACTGGGAAAATCTTTTGCCTGAATATCCCAATTGCCTTTTATTTTGTCTAACGCCTCTACTTGAAGGTTTATCAATTTTACCTCAGGCAAAGCGTTCTCATTTAGTATAATTTTTACATCAGTTTTTAACGTATCGGACTTGACATTTGCTTGCCATGTTTGATCCAAATATTTAGTCAAGTAAAACTCAAAATTATTACCGTTAGTAAGCCCTACTTTAAATAATGCATCTAAACCACTATCTTGATTATTAGAATTGATGCGAATATTAAATGACTCACCCCGAATATTGCCCACACCCTTTGAAGTAATTTTGTTATTATGCAATGTCAATTGTGCATCATAGTTCTTAACCACAATTGCGCCACCCAATGTTGTCATACGGTTATCTTGAATGCTCAAATTAATATCCAATATCGGCTCTGTTTCATCCAGTGATATGATTAAATCTACATTACCTACCACCTTTCCAGATAGACTAAATTTCCCAAGCACATCATTTACATTATCATTCAGTGGTGCATCTTTTAAAAATTGGGTTAATATTTCACTTTGAGTATTAATTTTACCAACGACGCTAATCTCTAATTTATCTTTGCTCATGTCCAATATTTGAACTTTCATACCTTGCAAAAACATGTCGTTTAACATAGTATGATTGACCATAACTGTGATTTTTCTACCATCAATGGCAATATTTGCATCTAATTGCTTAAGACTTTGCCAATCAGTATTGAATAATAATTCAGTATTGCTTAAGTGCGCATCAAATTTTATCTTTGCTGGTAATTGCGTTGAAAGATTTTTCTTAATGCTGATATTAATATTATCCAATTCACCTGATTGAAATGCATGCTTAATCCATTGATGATTTATATCACCTATCAATACCATAGGTAAATAATCACTAATATTAATCACATTCATACGCTGAATAAGGCCACTAAATTGGATAAAATCATAACCTTGATAGCTATATATTTTAAGACTTGACAACAACTCAAAATCATCACCACTCAAAGTAATTGGTAACGTTAAAAAGCCATTTTGATTAATCTTGGCACTAGATAAGATAATCGTAATGTCAAGGTGTTTAGTGCCAATACTCTGATTAGGTATTGTTAACAACAATTGCATCCCATCTCTTTTAAGCGTCAATGATGCAATTTCAACTGTATCTTTAATAATTGTTTTATTAATATGCAGAGATTCAAAAAAATATAGTTCTTTTAGCATACCAAGTGAGGCTATATTTCTAATGTCGTCTATACTGAAATCATCAAGATTAGAATAAAGCACTAGAGTATCAATAAAAATTTGACTAGAATGATAAATATCATCAAACAAACTTAGCAGATTAATATGCCAAGATAAATTTTTAATCATGGCCATTTGCTGAGCTTCACCAGATGCGATGGAAATATCATGCACTTTTAAAGTAATACCTTTCTTTTCAAAATCAAATGTAATTTTAGACAACTGAACATCAAGCCCAGTTAAACTTGATAATTGAGTCTCAATCGGTACTTTTAGTAACATTGGAAAGATGACAAAAAATAACACTACTAATACAAAAATGAACGTAAAAATAACACTAACCCAAGTGCTTATTTTTAATACTTTAATACCACTTAAGCGTTTTTTTTTAATCATTTTTGATACTTATTATTGACTTGTTAGTGTAATACTTCCCTTCTCTAGAATTATAACTTATTTTTATGAACGGGTTATCTATCGATATTGGCACAAGGCTATGTTAAAAAACAAGAAAAAATACTATGTACTTGAAAAATTCACTGGCGGCTATTATTACTATTTTTATTATTATTTGGCGTTGATACATTTTTTAGCAACTTAATGACGTTAACATCAACCACCTTTCAAATATACTTGATCTAGTGGTCTAATTCTATCCTCAAGTATTGAAATATCAACAGAGTTAACGTCATTAAGTTGCTAAAAAATCTCGCAATGGCGAAGGGAGTTTATATTTCTGTATACGCTAATTGGCATAGTATTGGCGTTACTAACGCGCCTAAGTTTAATGGATTAAACGCGGCATTATATATCTACTAGTCAAAGTGACAGCGTAAATGTCACCGAAAGGTATCTATATGATTTGTTCAGATGATCAACTAAAAGAAGCTATTGAACATATGACAAAATAAAATCTACTAAACCCACTCAAAGAACTATAAGGATATAAAAATATCCAGTTCTTTATTTTTCTCTACCCTATCAAAACTAAACACTTACCCATTCATGACAATATAAATATCGCACTTAAAAGTCACACCTAAATTAAACAATGCTCTTATTGTTAACTTCTTTGCTCAATAGTTTTGCAGTTTTAATCATGGTGTCAGTTATAAGCAATTAAAATACCGGTTTATCTTACTTGGCTGGAACTTTCACAAAATCAATATTCAATCAGCATCACTCATATCCAAACTATCTTTTAAAAAACATTTCAAATAAAGTATCAACCATTGACCTAGACTGATTAAGTGTAGCAACAAGATGGGTTTACTTAACTAACTGACCAATCAGCTCGTTATAAATTTTATCAATTATGCCATTAGTGATTAGTGGTTTAATATTCATACCATGTTTAAATGGATAGTTATATATTGTGTGGTAACTTATTACAATTCTAATAAAATAAATTTATATTATTAACCAAGCGACAAGTAATATAAACCAGAATCAATAAAAATTTATACAATCGAGCCAAAATTCAGACCAAAAAAGAATTAAGAATAGTGTCCAATCAAATTAAATATTGGGTAAAAATTAGGCATACTACAATGATCAATCCTGATCTACCAATTGACATGGTTGAAAAATTACTAATCACAAAACGTGAAACCAAACCAACCTTTTGAATTTATTGGCTGATGAATATTGAACAAAAATTATCGTTTATTCTTACTTATTTGGGATACACAAAAATTTTTATAAAAACTAAAGCATAAAATTTTTGATTCTGATTTTTTTGAAAATCAGTCACAAAACATTACTTTAAAAAGAAAATGATTATATTTAAGCTCTCTTGCCAAAAATATCTGTACCAATACGTAAAAAAGTAGCACCATTAGTAATGGCTGATTCTAAATCACGACTCATGCCCATTGATAAAGCATCTAAGTTTGGGTATTGCTTAATAATACTTGTCATTCTTGTAAAATTTTGCGCTGAATTAGAAGGATTTGGTATGCACATAAAGCCTCTTAAAGTGAGATTTTTTAGACTTTCAAAATGAGTAACTAGTTCATCAATTTGTTCAATCGATGCACCTGATTTGATAGGCTCGTTATCAATATTAATCTGCAAAAGCACTTTTAAATTTGGTAAGTTTTTTGGACGTTGCTCATTGAGCCTTTTAGCAATTTTTAATCGGTCTACACTATGTACCCAATCGAAATTTTTGGCAATTTTTAAAGTTTTATTTGACTGAATAGGGCCAATAAAATGCCAAATTAGGTTTTGGCCTTTTAAGTGATTAATTTTGATGAGTGCTTCTTGCAGATAATTTTCAGCAAAATGTTTCTGACCCGTATTAATGGCCTGCTGCAATTCATCTACCGATCTGGTTTTGCTCACTGCAATTAAAGTAACAAACTGAGTGTGATTAACTTGGTTAATTCTTTCTTGAATTTTTTCTAAGTTATCCTTAATCAAAATATTTGGTAGGCATCAAAAACTGGGCCATCAACACAAACGCGCTTCATGGAAATGCCTTGGTTAGTTTGTATTTCAACCACACATCCTGCACAACCACCCACAGCACAAGCCATATTTTCTTCTAATGAAATTTGACAAGGTAAGTTATATTCTTTAGCCAAATTGGCTACTGCTACTAACATTAGACGTGGACCACAAGCATATATTTCAACTTGCATTCTTTCATCAGTTTTTAAATTATCTAAATATATTTTAGCTAAATCAGTTACAAAGCCCTTGAATGTACCATCAAAACCTTGCAGGCTGGTTAAGCGACATTCAATACCCCAATCTTCTAACTCAGGCATGGTGTATGTTGCGCCTTGATAATCTTTGTTATTATCGGCCAACTTGTCAACAAATGGAAATGGCACTTCAGAACCCAGGATTGCAAAAGATTCATAGCCAAGATCTTTTATTTGTTGTGCAATAGCAATCATCGGTGGCATACCCGCACCACCGCCAATCAATAGTGGTCGTTTTTTATCAGTGAGTTTAAAGCCATTACCGATAGGGCCAATAATTGACAATATATCGCCTACTTTACGCTGCGATAGTTGACGAGTGCCTTCACCCACCACCTTATAAAGTAAATCAAAGGTACCATTTTCAATATCAACTGACATAATTGAAATAGGTCGCCTCATGGCTAAAGCACTAGAGACAGTAAGGTGTACAAACTGTCCTGGCTTAGTTTGTTTAGCAATAATGTTCGATGCCAAAGTTAAAATATATTGCTTGCCTTCAAACTGATAATGTGCCAAAATTTGACAATCATGTATCTTAATACTAGCTTTATTCATTACAAGTAATTAGTGTACCTACACCACTATTCGTAAAGACTTCTAACAATACCGCATGTGCAACCCGTCCATCGATAATATGCGTAGATTTAACACCATTTTTAACGGCTGACAAAGCACAATTAATTTTTGGCAACATGCCACTATGAATCGTACCATCCTTAATCAATCCATCAATGATATTGTCATCAAGCCTAGTTAATAATTCACCATTGGCATCTAATAAACCAGACGCATTAGTTAATAATATTAACTTTTCAGCATTCAACGCTTGTGCAATCGCACTTGCAACCAAATCTGCATTTATATTATAAGAAAAACCATCCTTACCCACCCCAATAGGCGCGATGACTGGAATAAAATCCCCTTTTAATAATAAATTAATTACTGAGATGTCAATTTTATCCACTTCACCCACATGACCAAGATCAATAATTTCAGATGTTGGTTCAATATCATGCTTTAATTTTTTAGCAGAAATTAAACTACCATCTTTACCAGTCAACCCAATTGAATGACCACCATGTTGGTGGATTAGATTTACAATTTCTTTATTAACCAGACCACCTAGTACCATTTCAACCACGTCCATAGTTTCTGAATCGGTAACACGCATACCATCAATGAATTGACTTTGTTTACCAATTTTCTTTAGTGTCTTGCCAATTTGTGGACCGCCACCATGCACCACAATTGGATTCATACCAACTAATTTCATCAACACAATATCACGTGCAAAACTGGATTTTAAGGCCTCATCAACCATGGCATTACCACCATATTTAATAACGATAGTTTTACCTTGGAATTTTTTAATATAAGGTAAGCTTTCTGTTAAAACGCTCGTAATATTGTTTGTGTTATTAGACATGTTGTTTAACATAAAAATTTATTAAAGCACTATTTTACTTAATGCTCATACAATCAATTTGATTATTTATTTGACAATCAAAATCACTAAATAATGCCAAAAATTAATACCAATTCTATTATATTTGCAAATATTATCATAAATCGGCACTAATTTTGATGCACCTTAATCGATTGAGATTACTAACCACAGTGAGTGATAACATTACCATTGTCGCACCTGCAATCATTGAATTAAATAATATATGAAACAGCGAATACAAAATATTGTCGGTCACTGAAATGCAAAGTATTTTAAATAAAAGCTCCAAATAAATTCTGATTAATATTCTTGTGGTCATTTTAAAAATATAAATTGTATCTACAACGACAGACAAAGATCCGCACATTAAGATTACATCAGTATTTTGAATATTCAACAATATCCTGTATCAATAGATGCTACAATGATCAAATGCGCTTGATCAAAAATATGCATTTATGTCATAATATCTGTAACACTTTGTTTGGTCTTAAAACGATAAATAAAAATCTCACATGACTTAATACCATAGAAATCATTACTAATATCAGGAGCGCTATCCATTTCTGATGACAAAATCAAGCCATGTCAATAAAAATAGACGTTCTCTTAAAGGTTATTTTTAACATACAAAATAATCATATCATTTTCGTTAAATTTTAATAACGACATAAGTGAAGTATTATTAGCTGTAGTAACCGCTCTCATGACACCAGTAAAGTTTACACTTTACTCTGAAATATTTAGATGAAGATATCACCTGTTAAGATTGTTACACATGCCAGTAAATAAAATACTTGGACTAATTGCTAAAACAGTTGCACCTTATAGTAACACCCTTAACAAATTGTCTACGTAATAGTCTTTTATTGTTCATTTTCTTTATTTTATTCCATTAGTATTTATCTTTGATTTGCATACCCGTATGATTCATGCCTTGCATATTAGAGTGTTCTCTATTTAACATATCAGCATTTAAAAATTGAATATAATTCACAAGATATCATATATTCACCTCTTTAAGAATGCCTTTCCAAACCGAAATAGTGTTATACATTAGTTATTTTTCAAGTAACACCCCCAATTTAAATGCATACAAGACATAGCTCTTAAATCACTAGGTTTTGAGTTAAATATTTTAACCAACAAGTTATTACCATGACAACTTAAACAGTTTTTGATAAATAGTATCTCACCTTTATCCATTAAACCGTCTATCTGATATCATTAAATTCTGCATTTGTTGTGCAAAATCTGGCTATACCTAATGCTGATTTTTGCCATGCCCATCATAAATATTACTGGTAAAAGACAATTGAATTAAAGTTAGAATTACTAAAGTAGTTGTAGTTGTATATTCTTATTTATTTTCTTAAATATTACTAAAAACTTAGATTAATTTGCAATTGATGATGAAAAGAATTGTTTTATAAAAACAACTTCAAAACATTAATATGCTAGAAAATTTAAACAATTGGAGATGGGGTTATTTATCTTTGAGGTAAAAGATTCATAGCAAATATCAAAAATAGAAACTGTTAAAAGCAACTGAGCAATATAACGCTTAAGTAAACACAACTTTTTATCAATGGTCAAACATAGAGTAATGTTCAATATCACTAGCACTGGCCAATGACACAAATACGAGCAAAATTAATGACAACAAAACTTTCATAATTTAGTTGTATCAAAAAAAATAGCTTGCAAATTATTCAAAAGATCAAAACCTTTTTCACTAGGTAGAATACGTTTATCATTTAACTCAAGTAGACCTAATACTTGAACCTGATTTAATTGGTATTCAATTGCTCGTATTGATTGTTCTATTCTTAATGTAAAAAAAGCTAAATCAAATCCATGCATTAGCTTAAATCCATTGAACATAAAATCAAAGCTTAAATTTTCAATGGATTTAACTTACTTTTGCCTATTTTTTAGATAATCTTTTGGCGAGTACGCCTTTGTCGTTATAAATAAATAATGCTCGTTTAAGCAGGTAATTTTTCCATGAGCGCCAGCACCTATAGCAATATAATCACCAAATTGCCAATAATTTAGATTGTGTTTTAACGGCGTCTTTCCAAAAGCAAACACTTCCGTAGCCTACATAACCATTTTTTTATAATAAATTTAGAACCTTACTACCCATCTGCCAAATATCATCATCATTTGGTAAAATCGGTGTAAATTTAGCAAAATAAGTGTTGGCTCAATGATTAATTGATAAAAAGAAATATGATCAAGATTTAAATTCATAGCTTGATTGATATCAGACAGACAATCGTCTTATGTTTGGTTTTCCAATCCATACATAATATCAATATTAAAACGTTTAAACCCTATTTACTTAGCTTGTTCACAAGCATAAATTGATTTATTAGCATTATGAATACGACTCAATGATTTGAGATGTTGATTATCAAAAGACTACACACCAATTGAGAGTCGATTAACACCAATACGTTTAAATGCTTTGAACTTTTCAATCTAAAAAGTATCCGGATTAGTTTTTAAAGTAATTTCAATATAATTTACAAATTTAAGTCTCATCTTTAAATCAGAAAACAACTTAGAAAGCGCTTTTTCACTTATTAAACTGGGCATGCCACCACCTAAAGAAAATAGATTGAACGGAGCGACTTTGAACATAATCCCCATCAAAGTCTTTTAACAACGCAGTAATATTGTCAACTTTGTTGACTACCCTCATGCAAATTAAAATCACAATAGAGACATTTTTTAATACACCGTATAATTAATATACAACACCAATGGTGGTAATTCTAGCGCATAGTCCACTGATTTGTTTTGAGTATTTTAAGTAGTGCTGATAAAGCTCTACTTCGGTGAGAAATTTTGTTTTTTTCTATGGATGAAAGCTCAGCAGAAGTACAGTTATGGGTCGGAAGATAAAAAATTGGATCATAACCAAACCCATTATCACCCATTTTTTCACGCAGTATTTCACCTTCCCAGCCACGTTGAATGATAATAGGTGTTGGGTCATTTTCATGCCCAACAAAAACAACTGCACACCAAAAACGAGCACTACGCGCACCTTCAGGCACTGTCGCCATTTCATTCAGCAGTTTTTGTGTATTTGCCTTATCATCACCATGGTGATTCGCATAACGAGCAGAATAAATACCAGGCCTGCCACCTAACGCATCAACCACAATACCTGAATCGTCTGCTAAAGCTGGTAAGCCTGATATCATAGATGCGTTTCTGGCTTTAATCAGTGCATTTTCAACAAAGGTTAATCCTATTTCTGGCACTTCTTCAACTTGCATATCTTGCATAGATACAACTTCATAAATACCGCTTAACATAATATTAAACTCTTTAATTTTGCCTTGATTATTGCTAGCAAGAATGATTTTTTGCATCGTGTATAATTTAACTTAATATTTAGACTATGGGGCTCATTATGACTCAAGACGAGATGAAATTCGCTGTTGCGCAAGCCGCACTTAAGCACGTAGTAAAAGATACTATTATAGGCGTGGGTACTGGCTCTACTACTAATTTTTTTATTGATGCATTGGCAAAAATAAAAAACGAAATAAAGGGGGCTATCGCAAGCTCTAAAGCAACTAGACAACGATTAGAGAGTTATGATATAAAAGTATTTGACCTTAATGAGGTAGAAACTATTTCAGTTTATATTGATGGTGCAGATGAATCAGATGATGGCCTAAATCTTATAAAAGGTGGAGGTGGTGCACTCATGCGCGAAAAAATTGTGGCAGCGGTGGCTAATCAATTTATTTGTATTGCTGATGAATCAAAGTTAGTGACAATAATGGGTGACTTTCCACTACCTGTTGAAGTTATTCCAATGGCATCTAATTATGTCAAATATCAAATCAGCCAAAGAATTGGTGGAACGCCTACAGTTAGAGAAAATTTTATCACTGATAATGGTAACTTAATCCTTGATATTAAAGATTTAAAAATCACCAACCCCAAAGTAATGGAGACAAAACTAAATAGCATTACTGGAGTTGTGGCTAATGGGCTTTTTGCTAATCGTGGCGCAGATATTTTATTATTAGGCACATCTAATGGCGTGAAAATCGTAACACGTCTAATTGGGTAAATTTTGATACAAATATATCGACTGCTTTAAGCGCTTAATTCTGACTGTTAAGACACCAAACAAATCTCGCGACTGGATGACAGATTTTGCTCGCTGATAACGAATACTTCATTTAACTTGCCTTACAATACCAATGCCTTAGCGTTGTGAATATGCGCGCGACCTAACTTTACAGTACTTACATATGAGAATGATAAGTGCCCACATTAAGTTTTAAGTAACGTCTTAATGTAGTAATACCCTTGGTAATTTTATTATTATCTGCATAAGATTTAGCTACATAATACACGCTAGTTTCACTGTAACTCACTTTGGAAAAATATGTTTATGCCTTATCTACCTGTGTCAGTTTTGAATAAATTCTACCCGCAAGAATATAAGTTGGATTATCATGATTTAGTTTCAAAAGTTGATTAATATGATTTTTAGCTTGTCGATACTTTTGTTTCTTTTAAGCATCGTAAGCGTACATATACAAGTTGAGCGCTTTGTTTGTTTCCAATTTAATACGCTTTTGTTGATGGTAATACCTTAGCTTTAATGCTTAAAAATACTCGAATGAATCAGCTCAATAGTCACTACGTTCTCTAACAAAACGTTGTATAGAATCAGAAATTCTATTAATACTGAGTAGATGGATACATAAAAATTCATTTGCACCTGGATTGTCTTTAATTTTTAAAAAAAATTGTGCCATGCCTTTAGGGTCAAAGCCATATTTTAATAGTATTTTAGTGCCCATTCGATCCGCCTCCCACTCATATGCACTAATAAAATTAATGCCTTGTTGTGCAGTTTCTGAAACACCAGAAACTGCAATAGTGGAATTATTCAATATTGTAACTAACATATTTTCCAGCATTATATAAGTTTGTTTGTCTTCTCACTAAAACGAGTCAAATGATTTTGAATAACATGTGATATTTCATGAGAAAGAATACCGCAAGCTCAGATTCAGAACTAAGCAACTGCCAGTATACATACCAATATAACCATATTGGACCTACACTATCATCATTCAGCATAAAAAAATTAAGGTTCTTAAATGGATTTTTACTATAAACAGACAGTTCTTGACCTAATTTTTTTAAATAAACTTGAGTTTTAATATCCGCCACCACAGAACTATAGTGTCTCAAATAATTTAAAAATTCATTGCCTTGTTTTTGCTCCTATAACGACTTGGATAAGGCCAGCTCAAGCACCTCTAATGCAAACGCAAATAAAACTATTAATATCCACATTACTAAAAGTTTAATCATACGATTATTATATTTGACTCTTTACCGATGGACGACTAAAATAGTCGAACTTATTAGTTGTTTCTAATATGTTTATTATTTAAACTTTATAAAATATATAAGGAGTCCACAAATGGCTGACGAAACTTTAGACGCATCAGGCTTAAACTGCCCATTGCCAATTTTAAAAACTAAAAAAGCATTATCAAAAATGGATGCTGGTAAAATTTTAAATGTAATTTCAACTGATGTTGGTTCAGTAAAAGACATTGAAGCTTTTTGTAATCAAACGGGTAACAAGCTTATATCCACTATTGAAGAAAGTGGTAAATATATTTTCAACATTGAAAAGGCTTAAGTACTAATTATTTCATAGGAGAATCATTATGTCAGATAATAAAAAAATGACCATTATTGCCACCAAAGGAACTTTTGATTGGGCTTTTCCGCCTTTCATTATTGCCTCTACCGGTGTTGCGATGGATAAAGAAGTTACCATATTTTTTACCTTTTACGGGCTTAATCTTTTATTAAAAGACACCTCTAAATTGCGTGTTTCTCCTCTTGGAAATCCTGGCATGCCAATGAAACTACCTTTTGGCCCTGAATGGCTACAAAAAATTAATTTTGGTCCAAAAATTCCAAATATCTTTTGGTCTTTACCATTCACAGAATACTTGGCTACTTTTTTAATGAAAAAAACCATGAAGAAAAATGGCGTTGCCACGCTTGATGAGTTGCGTTCTATGTGTCAAGAATTTGATGTTAAATTTATCGCTTGTGAAATGACAGTTGGTTTATTTGGCTATAGTAAAGACGACTTCATTGATGGTATTGAATTTGCAGGTGCGGCAACTTATTTTAATGAATGTGATGGCTCAAACCATAACCTTTATATGTAACAAAGCTGCCTAAAAAAAATAAACAGCATTACATCCAGTCTAGACACTGCCAGTCTCGCTCAATTGCAAAGGTATTTAGTTTATCATCACCATGGACAACAATCGGATAATCTACCAATTCCAACATGGGTAAATCATTATGCGAATCTGAATAAAAACTTGCACCTTTGATGTTTTCTCCAGTCTCTTTCAGCCACTTATTAAGATGATTAATTTTACCGGACTGAAAGCACGGCTCACCCTCAATCTTACCCGTATATTGACCTTCTTTAATTTCAGGATTAGTGGCTAATAAATGCTCAATCCCATATCTAGCCACAATTGGCTCAGCAACAAAGCGATTGGTGGCAGTAATCACTATTACAATATCACCTTTTGTTTTATGCGCATCAACCACTACTTGAGCTTTAGGCAATAAAATTTGTTCAATTTTCTGGCTCATAAACTGCTGATGCCATTGATTTAATATCTGTATAGAATGTTGAGACAAGGGCATTAAGCAAAATTCTAAATACTCATTAATGTCTAATTTTCCAAGTACGTATTGGTCAATAAAATACTGATTTTTACTTTGATAAGTGCCCGCATCAACAGCACCAATTTCACTTAAAAATTCTCCCCAAAGAAAATCACTGTCTCCTTTAATAAGTGTTTTATCTAAATCAAAAATTGCAAGTGCCATTACACCTCCTTAATACTATCTAGTATTTGTTCTATCTCATCAATAAAGCAAAAATAAATTTAAATCTTGTTGACTAGACTAATATAACCTTTCTGTATAAGTGCTTCAAACTAAATAATGACAAGTAACCAAAACGACATACTCAGAAAAAAGATTTTAATACACTTGTATTTTCTTGTTTGCGTCAAAGTCAATACTTCGGCTCATCAGCTATCCAAAAATCATCAAGAAATAGAGCACAAGCGTCCGTATATTTAATCAAAGCAACTTAGCTGGTAAAAAATGCTCAAACAATAGACATTCGTTCAAATATAGAGAAGATTTAATATTAAGTTCGATACTGCTTAATTTTCTATCAAATGTATCTTGAATAATACCAGAACTAGCACCAGTTAGTATATTAAACTCACTATCAGATAATAATTTACCCAATTGATAAGCTTTTTACAAAATCATGCTCTTGGTTAATTCTTGCAGAGCAAAAAATGATATAAAATAATCCTGCAATTTAACAGCATTAATCAGCTCTAATTCAACCACATTAATCTTCATAAAAACTTATGTCAATTTTATAAATGCACGTCCAGCTGCATCAATGGTATTTTGAATATCTGTATCACTATGAGCACTGGAAACAAAACCTGCCTCATAAGCGGAAGGTGCCATATACACACCCTCTGCCAACATTAGGTGGAAGAATTTTTTAAACAATTCAATATTACATTGTGAAGTTTCTTTAAAGTTAGTCACTGATTGAGAATCGGTAAAAAATAAACCAAACATACCACCCACAACGTTAGCAGTCATGCCGATATTGTTTTCCTTAGCTTTAGCCAAAATACCCTTTGTCAATTTCTGAACTTTAGTATTCAAGATGGTATAAAAATTCTCATCTTTTGATAATACGTTTAACATTACTAAACCTGCTGACATTGATATTGGATTTCCTGAAAGCGTTCCTGCTTGATAAACAGGCCCTAATGGCGCAATCGATTGCATAATTTCACGCTTGCCACCAAACGCACCCACTGGTAAACCACCGCCAATCACCTTACCCAATGTTGTTAAATCAGGTTTTACGTTATAAAATGCTTGTGCACCGCCAAGTGCTACACGAAAACCTGTCATCACCTCATCAAAAACTAAAATAACTCCGTACTCATCACATAATTCACGCAATACTTGCAAAAACCCGTCAATAGGTGGGATGCAGTTCATATTACCTGCCACAGGTTCAACAATAATGCAAGCTACTTCAGCACCCACCTCACTTAGCACTTCACATACTTGGTCAATGTTATTGTATTCTAAAGTCAGTGTGTGTTTTGCAAAATCTTTAGGCACGCCAGGTGAGGTTGGCACACCCAATGTCAAAGCGCCAGAACCTGCTTTAATTAGTAATGAGTCAGAATGGCCATGATAACAACCCTCAAATTTGATAATTTTATCTCTGCCCGTATGACCACGTGCCAAACGAATGGCACTCATAGTTGCCTCTGTACCTGAACTGACCATACGAACCAACTCAATTGAAGGCATTAACTCGCATACTTTTTCTGCCAGTTTTGTTTCAATTTGAGTAGGTGCACCAAAACCAAGACCATTTTCCAAAGTTGTTTTAACGGCAATAATAACCGCTTGATTGGTATGGCCTAAAATCATCGATCCCCAAGAAGCAACATAGTCGATATATTTTTTATCATCCTCATCAAAAAGATAAGCACCTTCACCGCGAGTAAAGAAAATAGGACTGCCTCCCACGCCATTAAATGCCCTAACTGGCGAGTTCACTCCGCCAGGAATGACAGTTTTTGCTTGTGCAAACAAAGTTTCTGATTGATTCATGTCTTCTCCTATTTGTTAAAAAATGAGCTTTATATATTTATTGAATAATTTGTGGATATTGTTTTAAATGAGTAATATGCGACCATATAATTAAAATAATATCTAATAATAACTTAATATTAACGGTGGTTTTTGATAGTTTAATGGTATGATAAATATCGTCAAGTAGTTTGAATAAAAACTCAAATTTTACTGCTTTGATGACTTGATTAAGCTCAATCAATCCACCTTCTTGATGAATGGTCTTTAACCTAATCCCTTCAATAACAATATTTTGTAAGCAATTTAAAACCACTAGCTCATTACCCTCAAACTCTTTAATTTGTGTCACCATTAATGGATTGATGGCAATATTAAGTAACTGGTTTTGGTAATGCTGATAATGGATAAAATTGCCATCAGACAACTCAGACAACGCCTTAAATGGAACGCCATGTGTATTTTCTAATAATTGCAGAATATCAAAATCTGCATTTTGAGTTTTGCCAATATGTTCAATTAACCACTGGCAAGTTTGCTGATCATACGCTGGTGCAATGTATATATTTTGACACCTTGATACAACAGTATCTGGCAAATTTTCAACGTGGTGCGCTAAGATAATAATCAGCGTATTTTTTCTAGGTTCTTCAAGGGTTTTTAGTAAACCATTGGCAGCACTCATGTTCATTTGGTCACCATAAAAAATAACCCCAATTTGTAATTGATCGGCGGTTTTATTCAAGGCATCACAAAAAACACGTACTTGCTCAATACGGATGTTCTTAGACCTATTTTTGCTTTTTTCAACCATTTCTCCTGAACGGCAATAAACCATATTAGGATAATTTGAGTGTCTAATTAATACAGAATAATCCAAATCCTCTCTGATATTATCTTTTCTAATAATAACGTCATCTTTTAGCAAAACACCTACTATTTGTTGCATGAGTTCAAATTTGCCAATTTTTTCAACACCCGTAATCAATAATGCATGAGGCATACGATCTTGATCAATCATATTTTGTAGTTTAGACCATGCATTTGCATGCCAAGGAAAATTCATAATACTTGTAAAATTATTTTTATTTGTTGTGCGGTCTGTTCGAGTGTTTTTGAAGCGTCAATGAGCTTAATTCGCTTTGGAAATTGCTTAGACCTTTCAATATAACTATTTCTAACACGCTTAAAAAAGTCATTTGTTTCAAGTTCAATTCTATCCTTGCGGCCTCTAGATTCAACACGTGACATGCCTAGTGCAACTGATACATCTAATAGTAAAGTCACATCCGGGGTAAAATCTTGCAGCACCCATTTTTCCAACTGTGTGATACGCTCAATACTCAACCCCCTACCGCCACCTTGATAGGCATATGAAGCATCCGTAAAACGATCACTTAATACCCAATCACCTTTCTCAAGTGATGGTATAATTTTAGTCCTAATATGCTCATTTCTAGCAGCAAACAATAATAATAACTCAGTATCACCATGTATTGATTGGATGTCAGTGCTTAGTAATAATGTCCTGATTTTTTCACCTAACTCAGTACCGCCTGGTTCACGTGTTAAAATAACATTAATTTTTTTTGTGACTAAATAGTCACAAATAAAATCAATTTGCGTACTTTTCCCAGAACCCTCAACGCCATCAATAGTGATAAATTTTCCTCTTTGCATGTTAGATATTTTATATAGATATTTATTGATTTCTTAGAAACTTGTTGATATTATCTTTATGCTGTTGATAAATATTTACAAAAACGTAAGTGGCGTCCTTTTTAGCAAAAAAATAAAGCACATCATTTATATGTGGGTACATAATTTACATCTACCGAGAAGATTGAGCCTGGTAGTAAACCTTTATTTCTATAGGTATTAAGGACTATTAAAATTTAAATCTCGTTTTTTAAGTGACACTTGGTAATATTCACTCAATACATAAACCATACTTGAATCGGTTTGTAAACACATGTTTCTTTGCAAGCGACGAATAAACACACATGCAATTTTTAGTTTTTCTTATACATTAGCCATTTCTTTTTCAATTTAAGAGGTAAATATTAACACTTATTCAACATTTTTTAGAGACAGAGAGTTTAAGTTTTTGACACATTGTGAGCTCTTTTAAACGCACTAAAAGTGCACTATCGCTATAATTAATTTGATAAGTATTTAGCTAAAAATACAAAAATAAGGCGATTTTGATTTAAGCAAAACTGATGATAAATGATTATTTTTAGAACGTATAAAAGCACTAATTAATTGATTTGTAATTTGATGATGATTGAATAATTGCTGATTAATTTTATCCACAGGCTTAACGCCTATCATACTATTAGTAATAAATACTTCATCCGCTTCAAGTAGTTCAGACAACGATAAAGAACAAATTTCAAGCTTCAAGCCTAATACTTGTACCAAATCAAAAACCACTGATCTTCGAGTGCCTTCAATACCACAATCAGTCAAACTAGGTGTAAAAATAACCTGATTGCGGATGGCAAAAATATTACCTTGAGTCACTGAAATGACTTGAGCATTTTCATCCAACATAATACACTCTTGCGTTTGCAATTCTGACCTTGCAAAAACTTGCTCCAAGCGATTACAATGCTTAATTTCAGACAACAATTGATTACCGGAGTAACCACTAACACACACTTCCAAATGATATTGCCAAGGTAAATCAGGTACAGGAGAAACAATCACAATACGAGTTGGCTTAATATTTTTCTCATAGCCATAACCCCTTACGCTTTCACCACGAGAAATTATAATTTTAACCACAGCTTGGTCTAACTTAGAAATAGTAAATGCTTTAGCAATTTCCTTAAGCCAAATAGTCTCACTCACTGGATAAATTTTTAATTTATCGTAACCTTTTTTCAACCTTGAAAAATGCTTGGACCAAAATAACAATTTAGCATCTTCAATTAAACAAGTTTCAAACAAACCATCACCAAATTGTACAAGACGATTAAGTACGCTGAGCTTAGTTTGTTTTTTCCCATTAATTAATAAAGTGCTATTCATAAGATGACATTATAATTCAACGCATGAAATTACTATCTTAATATATGAAAAATCACTTAAAAAATAAATTTTTATCGTTTGGCTTAATACTCTCATCAAAAAAATAACGCAAAGCCAAAGACTTTCATGAAAAAAACTGTTCAACAGTTTATTAGCAATCTAATTGATAGTGTTAAAGATTTAGCACCCATTATAGGTGTGATTACTTTTTTCCAAATTGTTGTGCTTCAGCAAAGCATTCCCAACTTAATGGATATTATGATTGGAACAGGATTTATTTTATTAGGTTTAACTTTATTCGTCTATGGACTCAAGCTAGGACTGTTTCCTATTGGTGAAGTACTAGCTTATAGTTTTGTCAAAAAAGGGTCAATTTTTTGGTTGCTTTTATTCGCCTTTGCCTTAGGGTTTGGCACCACAGTAACAGAGCCCGCTCTTATAGCGGTGGCTAATGAAGCAGCTAAAGTTGCTCATCTGGGTGGTATTGTTAATACACAAACAGAACTCAATAGTTATGCACAAACATTACGTTTTACTGTGGCTATCTCTGTGGGTCTAGCTGTGGTGATTGGCGTGTTCAGAATTTTAAAAGGCTGGCCAATACAATACTTAATTATTGGTGGTTATCTTTTGGTGATTATCACTACGTTTTTTGCACCAGACTTTATCATTGGCATCGCTTATGACTCAGGTGGTGTGACGACCAGTACCATTACTGTACCGCTGCTCACTGCACTTGGTGTTGGCTTAACAAGTTCAATTAGTGGCAGAAACCCGTTAACCGATGGATTTGGCATGATTGCCATTGCCTCATTATTACCCATTATTGCAGTAATGTTATTTGGTATATTGCTATGAGCATAGTGGATAACTTTATCAGTATGTTTTGGAATGTAGCTCCTATTGTAATGGTATTACTTGGTTTCCAAATCATCATTCTTAAACAAAAAATACCTCATTTAAAGAAGATTATTATTGGGTTTATTTTGGTGTGGATTGGGCTCACTTTATTTATTGTTGGATTGGAAAAAGTACTATTCCCTCTAGGAAAATTAATGGCAAATCAGCTTACATCAAGTAATTTTATTGGTAGTGATGCGCTTAGTTGGAGTGATTATTATTGGGTTTATATCTTTGCAGCTAGTATTGGCTTTGCCACAACCATTGCTGAGCCATCCTTACTATCGGTTGCTATTAAAGCCAATCAAGTCTCTGGTGGTTTCATTAAAGTATGGCCCTTACGAATTGCAGTTGCCATTGGTGTGGCTGTGGGTATTGCCATCGGCAGTTTTCGCATTGTGACTGGATTGCCATTGCATTATTTTATTATTGCTGGCTACATTGTAGTACTGATACAAACCTATTTTGCACCTAAAAATATTATTGCACTTGCCTATGATTCTGGTGGTGTCACCACATCTACCGTAACCGTACCACTGGTTGCAGCCCTTGGACTTGGACTTGCAAGTACAATTGATGGGCGTTCTACACTCATTGATGGTTTTGGTTTAATCGCTTTTGCCTCACTATTTCCAATTATGAGCGTAATGGCTTATGTACAAATTATAAAATTTTTAAAACAAGATAAAAAATAGGAGACATTATGCATTTTAAACTGATTATCGCTTTTGTTGATTCTGACAAAACTGACAAAATACTTGAGGCTGCTAGAACAAAAGGTGCCACAGGCTCAACCATTATTTCTCAAGCTCGAGGAGAAGGTCTCAAACACAACAAAACATTTTTAGGGCTCAACATTGAAACACCTAGAGATGTCTTATTGCTACTTGTAGAACAACACCTTTCTAGAGGTATACTAGAAACAATTTCTGATACAGGTCACTTTGAATCCAGTCCACAAGAAGGGATTGCGTTTCAAATCGATGTAGAGGATGCTGTTGGCGTCATGCATCAAATTCATGCACTAGAACACACTATAGAGAAGAAAATATAATGACTAACAATACAACACCAATCCTAGTAAAAGATGTTATGTGGACACAAGTCGATATTGTTGATTCAAAATGTACCGTGCAAAATGCACTTAATAACATGCAACATAAAAAAACTAAAATGCTTTTGGTTGATAAATCTCATGAATATGACGAATACGGCGTAGTACTGATTGCTGACATTGCCTCTAAAGTCATTGCTAAAGACCGAGCTCTTGACCGAGTCAATGTATATGAAATTATGAATAAACCTGTCATCTCAGTTCGACCTGATATGGATATTCTTTATTGTGCAAGGTTATTGACAAATTTTAGCTTATCTCGTTGTCCAGTTTTGGATAATGGAAAAATTATTGGCGTGGTTGGTTTAACCAATATTGTTTTTAATGGTTTACGAGTTGTATAGTAAAAAAATATTAGAAAATTAGCATATAGTGATACATTTACTATTTTATTTTAACCTGATAGAATGCTGAATTATTTTAATTTTAACAACAGGAAAGAGAAATGAGTGGAATTGTCAATCTAGTTAAATGGCTATTAATTATCATCGGCACCATTACAACTTATTATGCCGTATCACTACAAATCAAATACGATGGTGTGACTGGAAAGATTATTAGTGAAATAATTTCACCAAAACTACATCCAGAGTCTATGGCAAAAGTTTATATGCCAATGACCAACACTTTACTTGATACAGGTGATACTGCCATGGCCTCTATTGTACGTGTAAAAGTAGCTGACGATGTTTCAAATTCTGACGTTGAGGAAGCAATGGAGAGTATTGCAATTGCTGAAGGTATACGTTCTGTGGGTATGTTACCCTTATCAGAAATGGTTGAATTACAGACTGGTAAAAAACAAAGATTTTTAAAAATTTATCAATACTGCTCACCACGTATAGCTATGACTATGGTTGACCATTCAGATGCATTTTCAGCCTACCTACCTTGTAGACTCGCATTAATTGAAGACAAGCAAGGGCAAAGATGGATCTATACATTGGATATGAATGCCATGATTTACGGTGGTGCACCATTACCAGATTTTTTGCTTAAAAAGGCATTGGCTGTTCAAAAAATGATAATTGCTATTCAAAATGGTGGTGCAGAGGGTGATTTTTAGAAAAAAAACTATCGTTATATTCAAAAATCGTCTTTTAGACCGGTTTTTTATGTCAGAATAAAAATTTAAACATACAGAAAATTAAATCCATTCATCACGAATTAGATTTTAATGTTACGATTGATACAATACACACGTAAAGACCTTGTGGCTAGTTATTTAATTGAAAATAATGGATAAATTGCTTTTATTAATACAGGTGCCATCTTTCAATACCAAACCTTTTAACCACACTAAATGCAAAAAATATTAGCCGTAAAAGTATCAACTATATTCTATTAACCCACATTCACCTAGACTATGCAGGTGTGAATACAAATGAACTTATCAAACATATCTACCTAAAGCCATGGGTTTTTGTCCACGAATATGGTTACAAGCATTTAATTGACCCATCAAAATTACGTGCAGGTGTTTTTCAAACCTATGGTGAATTATTTTTTAAACAATTTTTAGGTGATTTAATCCCCATATAAAAATAACGTATCATCATTGCCAAAAATAATGATGAAATAACGTTTGGAAAAGCGGATATTAAGATTTATCGATAGCTTGATACTAACCAAAGTAAACTCATTTCCCCACAAATTGCCCATATATAATTTGACCCAAAAATGTGGAAAAACCATAAATTAGTCAATGAATTTTAAACTAAAATTCACTTATTTAACACACTTTAGCTGCATTTATTTTAATCAAAATTCAATCCATTGTATGCTCATTGAACATATAATGGATTGAATTATTATCAACACCTAAAAAATATAACATAAATCGTATTAAGGCTATTAAAGAAATCCTTCTCAACCTTATAACTACTTTGCCAATATGCCAATAAACTAAAAGTGATTTAGAAATTTGCGCCGAAGATATTGATGTTTGGCTAGATAAAGACACTTAATAATAAATTCAATTACTTTCAACTTAAAGTTGAAATGTTGACTATTTAGGAAACCAAATAACCACCTTTGGTGAATATTTACCATTCAGATTCATTCGACAATAACACGTCCACCTCACCTTCTTGAATTTACATCAATATCACCCTACATTATGATGCCCAGAGTTTTCTTGCTATCATCAGCAAATTGTATAATGCAAACTACTTACCTTACTATCAAAATAAATATTATAATCTTAAACTTGATTCATAATAAATTGCGTTAATAGCGATACTGGACGGCCTGTTGCACCTTTTTTTTCACCACTTACCCATGCTGTACCAGCAATGTCTAAATGTGCCCAGCGATAATCTTGGGTAAATCTGGATAAAAAACAACCGGCAGTAATAGAGCTTGCTTCATGCCCACCAATATTTGCCATATCGGCAAAATTTGATTTCAACAATTCATCATACTCATCTTCAATGGGTAATTGCCACACGCCATCAAGTGAAATTTTAGAAGCGCAGATAATATCATTAGCCAAATCTTGGTCATTACTCATAAGCCCAGAATTATGCTTACCTAGTGCAATAATTACTGCACCTGTAAGCGTAGCAACATCAATCACCACGTTTGGGTTAAATTTCTTAACATAAGTAAGTGCATCGCACAAAATAAGACGCCCTTCTGCATCTGTATTCAAAATTTCAATCGTTTGCCCTGACATAGACTTAACAACATCACCAGGCTTAGAAGCATTATGTGCTGGCATATTCTCAACTGCTGGAACCACAACAACCAAATTAATATTTAGCTTAATTTTCGCAATAGTACGCATTGTTCCTAATACAGAAGCTGCACCACACATATCATATTTCATCTCATCCATACCTGCGCCAGGTTTAATCGAAATACCGCCACTATCAAAAGTAACGCCTTTGCCCACTAGTACAATCGGCTTTTCATTGCCATTACCTTGGTAACTTAAACTAATGAGTTTTGGCGGCTCAATTGAGCCTTTAGAAACTGATAATAACGACCCCATACCAAGTTTATTCATGTCCGCTTCTTCCAAGATTTCATATTCAAGGTTAAACTCTTCAGCTAAGGACATGGCCGTATCTGCCAAATAACTAGGTGTACAGACATTAGGTGGTAAATCCCCTAAATAGCGTGTTAAAGACATACCATCAGCAATTGCCTGGCCTTGCATTAAGGCACTAGTATTATCCATAGTAGATTGAATAGCAATATGCTCAATATCACTGCCTTGCTTATCATCACCTATTTTTTGAACTTTATAAGTCGCATTATGCATTACCTTGGCAGTTATTTTATGCACCCATGACTCATTAAAACCTATAATTTTAACACTTTGAATCATCAAATTTTTTGCCTTAATTTCAGCAAGTACAACACTCACAGTGTTCAATGTTTTAACATAGGCTTTAGCATCTACAGGCGTATCGCCAAGACCAGCAACAATCACTTGTTTAGATTTAAAACCAGAAACCAAGCTCAATAATAGCACTCTTTCAGATTTAGGCTCGAAATGATTAAGTGTTATCAATTTTTGAATATTTTTATCATCAAAAACCGTATTAGAATTACAAAAGACAACTACACTATCACCTTCAAAGCATTGAACTGTTTCATTAATCAGTGAAAATTTCATCTTAAAACCTCGTTAAAAAATATAATACCTGTTTTTCTACTCAAAAAGGTAAAATTAATAAGTTTATTCAGCCAATGATTTCATCATGCTTAAATTACTATTCATCACAACCGTCTTATTTTCTAATAATGCTTTTGCAGACAAAAACGCAATTATTAACACTCTGTATCCATTTTTTGGCACGATTGACAAACAATATATTATCAACACACCATTAAGCGATATTTTTGAGATAACTCTCCGTAATCTCATTGATTCTCTTTTAGTATCTAAAAATGATCGTTATTTAATCCAAAATAATGTTGTTGATTTAACCACTACCGCTAGACAACTTATACCAATGAATGGTAATGTTAAATTGATTAAACAGGCCTTAATTAACACAATTGATGATCACGACAAAATCATTTACCCAGCAAAAAATGAAAAATATATTATCCATGTATTTACTGATGTTGACTGTCCATTTTGTAAAAAACTTCATAATGGTATGAAGCAGATGAATGATTTAGGTATTACTGTTAAATATCTCGCTTCGCCACTTGCATCCTTACACCCAGCAGCGCAAGGAAAAATGGAAAGAATTTGGTGCGCTGATGACCCAGTCAAAGCGATGGATGATTATAAGAAAAATAAAATTATACTCAACTTAAAAACTTGTCATAATCCAGTAGCTAACCAATTAGCAATTTCTAAGCAACTAGGTGTAAATGGTGTACCTACCATCTTCTTAGAAGATGGTACGCATTTACTTGGTTATATGACACCCGCCATTTTGTTACAAAAAATTAAAGCAACAATTGGCAAATAATATCACTAGGTTTATTGCACTAGAGGCGATTTATTCCGTCATTATCAACAAAAAATCGCTCAGTGCTTTTAACTACCCAAAAGATAATGACACACCCTTAATCAAATCTTTGGTTTTTGGTACGATTCGCTTTTATCATCAACTGAATGATATTGTTTCCAAACGACTTAAACACTCATTTAAAAAAGAAGACCTTGATGTTCACTGTTTGATGCTTTTGGGTGCTTATCAATTACTTTATTCAAAAATTGCTATACATGCCAGTATTTTTGAAACCGTTAATGTTGTTAATGCGCTCAATAAACCTTGGGCAAAAGCTTTGGTGAACGCTATACTTAGGAAAATTGATCGAGATAAAAAAATACTTCAACAACAAGTGCATTACTCGCACCCAAGCTGGTTAGTTAAAAAAATTAAGCGCGACTATCCAAATGATTTTGAAACAATTTTTAAACAAAACAACACCCAAGCACCTATGACTATTCGCGTACACACCTCGCTTAATTTAGACCATTATCAACAACAACTACAACAAGAAGGTATCTCGTCTCAAAAACTCGCCATAACGCCACAAGCCTTGGTGTTAGATAAAGCCACTACAGTATTTAACTTAGTAAAGTTTGAACAAGGAGCTTGTTACGTCCAAGATGCATCAGCCCAGTTGTCTGTACCACTATTAAATCCAAAAAATACTGACTTAATCTTAGATGCTTGCAGCGCACCAGGTGGTAAAGCTACGCATCTGTGCGAATTAGCACCACAATGCAAAGTTATTGCGCTTGATAATGATAATAAGCGACTCATAAAAATAAGCCAAAATGCACAACGTCTTAAAATAACAAATATCCAAACAATACTAGGTAGTGCACAAAACCAAGATTGGTGGGATAGCCAACTATTTGATAAAATTTTA
The DNA here is from genome assembly GCF_000015105.1 of Candidatus Ruthia magnifica str. Cm (Calyptogena magnifica). Taxonomy (NCBI): domain Bacteria; kingdom Pseudomonadati; phylum Pseudomonadota; class Gammaproteobacteria; family Pseudothioglobaceae (SeqCode); genus Candidatus Ruthturnera; species Candidatus Ruthturnera calyptogenae. The sequence continues at coordinate 225,125 of NC_008610.1, read as the reverse complement.
TTTGACGCACCTTGTTCAGCCACAGGAGTTATTCGCCGTCACCCTGACATTAAGCTTCTACGCAAGCCTAAAGACATCACCACTTTAGTTGTTCTACAAAAAAATATTCTTGAAAACCTATGGCAAATGCTAAAACCAAGTGGCATACTGCTATATGCTACTTGTTCAATTTTAAAGGTTGAAAATGAACAACAAATCAAATATTTTTTAAACACTCACTATGACGCTAAAGAAATCAAAATAGAGCTAGATTGGGGCATTAATACTACCGTAGGCAGACAACAACTACCCACTGATAATTTTGATGGCTTTTATTACGCCAAAATAATAAAACTAACATAAAGTAAATTTATCTAAGTTCATTTTTTCTACTAGCTTTAAAAGGTTTGTCAACAATGATAAATTTTGTAAGTTACTCATTGTCATTAAAGGATAATTTAAAGCTTAATTTATCATAACTTGTTATTTTTATGGTGTTGTTATCTTCTTGTCAAAATTCAAAACTAATCAGAGGAAGTTGGTTCAACCTCTATACCAAGAATATCGCCTTTAATTTTTGCTCAAGGCAGGTGTAAGTGAGTTGAATGTCATAACCTGATAAGACCTTTTTAGTATTATCAACGATTGTCTTTTTTTATCTGAGAGAAGTAAGCTAATCTTGGAAGAAGATTAAAGTCTTTACTATTATCGTTTAACTCAGAGATTGGTTGAATAATTTTAATACTGTAGTCTAGCTTTTTTGAACTAAGTTCATGAATGCTAATGTTCAGTACGACCAGAACCAAACTGATTAAAAAACTTAATAACTCGAGTTTTTAATCCTGAAGAAATTTTATTGTTTAACTTGTTAGTATTATCTAAGTCTGCAGAGTAGAGCGTTACATAAATGTACTACCAACTTCTTTGAGTTGGTATTTGTTTTACTGTCTTTTTTATCAACAGAGATTTGATTGTACTCAGTGTTTAAATCTAGATAAACGGATTTATCAAAAATATCAATGACTTGTACGCCAATGAAAAATAAAAATATAGAAAAGTGAATACAAGAACGTTACTGAGTTTAAGAATTTTAAAACTTAGGAGCACACGAGTGGTGGTTTAAAAACCAAAGAAATTTATGGGTATTTTTTATACCATAGAGAGCTAGAGAGAAATAAAAAAAATATTACTCAGAATTAAAATAATTGTATTATTAACGCTAACCATCCAAATCAGAAATACGTAATTCAAATTAACACAGATCATACTAGAATACAAAAAATTATTTTAAATAACGTCGTTAATTTACAAAAACACTACGGTATTGACAATGTTAATGTTAATGTTAATATTCTAGTCTACAGCCCTGATTTAAGCATATTAACCAAAATCAATAAAACGCTGATCGTGTTGAACCCATAGCAGCGCTTATCACAATACAATGAAAAGCGTTAAGTGCAAAAGGCAAGTTTACAACACTAACAGGAGGTTAATACCGTACCCTCTGGTGGCTCGTATGGGGAGTTACAATAACAAAACTATTTTTACATTCGCCCTTAAGTTTTAAAAGGGTACTTATTGAGTGCTTTTTATAGATTAAATATTATTTTTCTAAAGCAATATCCAGAACTTCATCGATCCATTTTACTTGAATAACTTTAAGTTTTCCTTTGATTTTATCAGGCACTTCAGACAATTCACGCTCGTTATTATCAGGGATAATCACTGTTTTAATACCACCACGCAATGCGGCTAACATTTTTTCCTTCAGCCCGCCAATTGGAGTAACCTCACCTCGAAGTGTAATCTCCCCCGTCATAGCAACATCAGATTTAACTTTTCTACCCGTAAGTACTGATACTAGTGCCGTAATCATCGCTGCACCTGCACTAGGTCCATCTTTTGGCGTTGCACCATCAGGAACATGAATGTGAATATCTAGTTTTTCATCAAAATTCTCATCAATACCAAATTTCTTGGCTCTACTTCTAACTACAGATTTTGCTGCTTGAATTGATTCTTGCATAACATCACCTAATTGGCCTGTATAGTTGAGTTTGCCTTTACCTTTATAAGCTGTCGCCTCAATGGTTAATAAATCCCCGCCCACCGAAGTCCAAGCAAGCCCTGTTACTTCACCCACTTGATTATTTTGTTCAGCTAGTCCAAAACGAAATTTCCTAACACCTAAATATTTTGCCAAACTTTTAACATCAATATTAGCTTTGGTTTTACGTTTTTTTAAAACCACTTCTTTAACTACCTTTCGACAAATGGTACTAATCGTTCTACTCAAACCACGCACACCTGCTTCGCGTGTGTAATAACGAATAATGTCTAAAATAGCGCCATCTTGGAACTTAATTTCACTATTCTTAATACCATTGCTATCCATTGCTTTTTTAGTTAAATGGCGCTTGGCAATTTCAACCTTTTCATCTTCAGTATAGCCAGACAATTCAATAATTTCCATTCTATCTAAAAGCGGCTGTGGTAAATCAAGTGAGTTGGCAGTTGCCACAAACATGACTTGTGATAAATCATAATCGACTTCTAAATAATGATCATTAAAAGTATGATTTTGTTCTGGGTCTAACACTTCTAACATAGCCGAAGAAGGATCACCACGATAATCACTTGCCATTTTTTCAATCTCATCCAACAAGAAAAGTGGGTTTTTGACCTTCGCTTTTTGCATTTTTTGTATGATTGATCCTGGCATGGCACCAATATAAGTACGCCTATGACCACGAATTTCTGCCTCATCTCGAACACCACCAAGTGCCATACGAACGTATTTACGATTAACCGCTCTAGCAATGGATTCGCCTAAAGATGTTTTGCCCACACCTGGAGGACCTACTAAACACAAAATATTAGCCTTATTATGAGTGACACGTGTTTGTACTGCTAAATGCTCTAAAATACGCTCTTTAACTTTATCCAAGCCATAGTGATCATCATCAAGAATTTTTTGCGCCTTATTAAGATCCTTGTTAATAACAGTTTTCTTTTTCCATGGCATATCACATAAGTTTTCAATATAAGTGCGAATAATAGAAGCATCAGATGAGTGTGACGACATACGCGAAAGCTTCTTTAGCTCGCTTTGTGCTTTTTCCTTAGCCTCTTTTGACATTTTAGCTTTATAAATACTGGCTTGTAATTCTTCAATTTCATTTTCATCTTCAGCTTGGCCCAATTCTTTTTGAATAGACTTCATTTGCTCATTCAAATAATAATCACGCTGATTAGACTCCATTTGCTTGCGCACGCGTGATTGAATTTTCTTCTCAGTGCCTAACACATCAATCTCACCTTGAATGATCGATAAGATTTTATTAAGTCTATCTTGAGCATTATCATCACCTAATAAAGCTTGCTTTTCAGATACTTTAAGATTCAAATTAGCAATAATAATATCACTAAAACGCTCAACATCGCTAACCTCTTGTAACACTTTAAGCGCCTCTTCTGGTACTCTTTTATTTAACTTAATATAATTTTCAAAACCGTCTAATGCTAGGCGCATCATTGCTTTTATTTCAGTATCGTCATTTGACTTTAAACTAAATTCACTCAAACTCACTTCAGAAAAACCATCAACTTGTACAATTTTTTCAATCTTAGCGCGTCTGACTCCTTCAACCAAAACTTTGATGGTACCATTGGGCAATTTTAGCATTTGTAAAATAGTTGCTAACGTGCCCACTTGATGCAAATCATCGCCCAAAGGTTCTTCTACCTTGTCATTTTTTTGGGTCACTAAAAAAATGTATTTATTGGCCCCCATTGCTTGAGTGATCGCATTAACAGAGGTTTTTCTACCAACAAATAATGGAATAACCGTATGTGGAAAAACCACTACATCTCTTAAAGGCAATAGTGGAATATTACTTTTACTTAGATCAATTTGTTCGTTGGTGAGCTCTGTTCCCATAGCAATGTAACGCCTTTAAAGTTTAGTAATTTAGATAGATAGTGTTTAGTAACAAAGATTTCAAGTACCCAAGCCCCAAAATCATCCACTTTTTCATGATGGATATGTCCAATGTCATGAATATTACTACGGATATATGCACTACCAACATCCAGGTGAACTTTTGCACGAGTCATCATGCCACTAAGCTGTTCAGCTAGAGCTTGATGAAGAAAATCGATACCTTTTCCTGTTTGTGCTGAAAGCCAAACTCTATGAATATGTCCATTTTCATCACGATCCATGCGTGGCACAAAATTATCTAAACAATCAATTTTATTCATCACCAATATACTTGGTATATTACTTGCACCAATCTCAAAAATAATATCTTCAACTTGAGCAATTTTCTCAATATTATACTCATCAGCTGCGTCAACAATATGCAATAAAACATTAGCGCATTTAGTCTCCTCTAATGTAGATTTAAACGCATCAACAAGGTCATGAGGTAAATCTTGAATAAAACCCACGGTATCAACAATTGCTGCTTCTCCAGATGCAGGCAGTATCACGCGTCTAATGGTTGAATTAAGGGTTGCAAAAAGTTGATCGTTGGCAAATACTTCTGCATTAGTAAGGACATTAAACAAAGTTGATTTACCTGCATTAGTATAGCCCGCTAAAGCAATCATAGGTAATTCATTTTTAGTGCGTGATTTTCTACCCAAATCACGCTGTTTATGTACTTTATACAATCGCTTAGTAATATTTTTAATACGTATAGCAATTAATCGCTTATCAGTTTCTAACTGAGTTTCACCAGGACCACGCAGCCCGATGCCGCCTTTTTGACGCTCAAGATGTGTCCAACCACGAATTAAGCGTGTTGATAAGTGTTTAAGTTGTGCTAACTCTACTTGCAACTTACCTTCAAAAGAACTGGCACGTAAAGCAAAGATATCTAAGATTAATCCCGTTCTATCCATCACTTGACACTTCAAAGATTTTTTTAAATTACGTTCTTGAGAGGGTGATAATTCAGGAGAAAAAATCACCAAATCCAATGCTGAATCCTCTACTATTTTTGCGATTTCTTCAACCTTGCCTGTGCCAATAAAAAATCGAATTAATACTGAGTTACAATTCACTTTAATGGTTTTAACGATATTCAGACCTGAAGACTCAGCTAGTTCTTTAAATTCAACTTGAGCATTGTGCGACTGTTTATTACTTGTCAACTCAACATACACCAAAAGCGTTCTTTCACCTTTGCCAATAGCATCTTTTTGTTGTTCAAATAATACCAATTAAAGCCTTCATGTTAATCAACTCTTTTAGATTTATTGGAGTGTTTTTGAGATTGATAGATAATCAGTGGTGCTTTTTTCTTTTTCACCACTGCTTTGTCAATAATCACCTCGGTCACATCAAGAAGTGATGGTAATTCAAACATCGTGTCTAATAACAAATCTTCTAAAATAGAACGCAAACCTCTAGCGCCTATTTTACGTTTAATAGCTAATCTTGCAATTGCCAGTAAGGATGGATTTCTAAAAATAAGTTTAACACCCTCCATAAAAAATATTTCTTGAAACTGTTTAATAACTGAATTTTTAGGCTCTATTAAAATTTTCACTAAAGCAGTTTCATCTAACTCACTCAGTGCTGTTTGTACTGGTAAACGCCCAACAAACTCTGGAATTAAGCCAAATTTAATTAAATCTTCTGGTTGGATTAATGCAAATAAATCACTCAATGTTTTTTTTTCTTTTTGGTCTTTTACATCTGCAGCAAAACCAATACCTGTTACTTTTTCAACACGTCTATTAATAATTTTATCCAACCCATCAAAGGCTCCGCCACAAATAAATAAAATCTTCGAAGTGTCTACATCAATAGTTTCTTGATTAGGGTGCTTACGCCCACCTTGAGGTGGTACACTTGCCACAGTACCTTCAATCAATTTAAGCATGGCTTGTTGTACACCCTCGCCCGAGACATCACGAGTAATAGAAGGTGAGTCAGAACGACGAGAAATTTTATCAATTTCATCAATAAAAATAATACCACGTTGAGCGCGTTTTGGATCAAAATCACATTTTGATAATAAATTTTTAATCACATTTTCAACGTCATCACCCACATAGCCCGCTTCAGTTAATGTCGTTGCATCAGCCACTGTGAAAGGAACGTCTAATATGCGTGCTAATGTTTGTGCCAATAATGTCTTGCCTGATCCTGTAGGGCCAACCATTAAAATATTAGACTTATCTAATTCTACCTTATTAGATATATAATCACTTCGAAGGCGTTTATAATGGTTATAAACTGCAACAGATAGCACCTTCTTGGCATGATCTTGACCAATCACATAATCGTTTAAAAAGTTGTTTAATTGTTTAGGTGTGTAATTCCAATCTTCAAATTCATTAACTCCTTCTTGAGAAGCCTGATCTTCAATTAAATCATGGCACGATTCAACACATTTGTTACAAATAAAGACCCCAGGGCCTTTGATTAAACGCCCAACTTCAGATTTGCCCTTACCACAAAATGAACAAACCAATTCTTGATTATCGTCTTTCACAAATTTAACGTTTTGCCAATACTTTGTCAATTAAGCCGTATTTGGTAGCCTCATTTGCTGACATAAAATTATCTCTATCGGTGTCCTTTTGAATAGTTTTAATCGTTTGACTCGTATGAAGTTTAAAAATTTGATTGAGCTTTTCTCTCACTTTTAAAATTTCTTGCGCATGAATATCAATATCACTCGCTTGACCAGAAAACCCACCCAAAGGTTGATGAATCATACACCGAACATTAGGTAATGCAAAACGTTTATCTTTAGCGCCTGCTGTTAACAATAAAGCGCCCATACTTGCCGCTTGACCAATACACAAAGTAGACACATCAGGCTTGATAAATTGCATAGTATCATAAATCGCCAAACCAGCGGAAACTAAACCACCAGGAGAGTTAATATATAAATGAATGTCTTGATCAGGATTTTCAGATTCTAAAAAAAGTAATTGCGCCACAACCACATTTGCCATATAGTCTTCAATGGGACCTACTAAAAAAATAATACGTTCTTTTAAAAGACGCGAATAAATATCATAAGCCCTTTCACCTCTGGCAGATTGTTCCACCACTATTGGGATTTGATTTAAGTTTTCAATGTCCATTTAGCTACTATGTAATTTCTTGAAATTTTTTCTGCTTAAAAGTTACTTTGGCCTTATCTAAAATTAAATCTTGCACCATTTTTTCAATCACTAATAACTCGATACTTAATTTTTTCGTTGGATCTTGATTATAAGAATCAATAATTTTCTGGGTATCCTTGCCATGTGCCTGAGATATTTCTTGTAATTTTGCATCAATTTGTTCCAAACTAGCACTTAATTTATTATCATTAGAGATTTGATTAACTAATAAACCTAGTTTAACACGACGTTGTGCTTCATCATTAAAGGCAGAAGCAGGTATTTCACCTTGTGCTGGCAAGCCGCCTTGCTGTTGTATACGTTCTTTCATCTCTTTGAGTAAGTTTTGTGCTTCATTGTCAATACTAGATTGTGGCACGTCAAATTGATTAGCTTCAGAAAGTGCGTCAAAAATAGCATTTTTATTTAAATAGCCGATACGGCCATCAATTTCGACCTTCATTTGCATCTTTATGCTAACTTTTAAAGCATCCATGTCTTTTTCACCAAACTTCTTGGCAAATACTTCATTTAATTTTGGCTCTTTGGGTAAAGCCACTTCATTAATATTGATCTCAAAAGTAACAGCTTTGCCCGATAATTTATTCATATGATAATTTTTAGGAAATACCAAGTCCAACATCAGCATACTATTAGGAGTTACGTCTATTAACCCTTCTTCAAAGCCTTTAATCATTGAGCCTTTGCCAAGTACTATTTTGAAGTCTTTAGCTTCAGCACCATCAAAGGTTTTTCCATCAATCAAGCCTTTAAAATCAATCGATAATCTATCACCTATTTCAGATTTACGTTTAACGGCTTTATATTCAGTCAATTGTTCTTTTAATCCATTTAGTGTTCTTTGCTCATCAGCTTTAGTAATTTCTACCTTAATTTGCTCAATAGTAAGCTTTGAAAAATCAGCTACTTTAATTTCAGGAAATACTTCAAAATCCACCGTATAAGAAAAATTCTTCTCATCTTCTGAGTCAATTTTGCTGATAACTGGTTGTGAAACAGGAGTTGCTTTGACTTGTGTCAATGCATCAGTCAAAGTTTCGTTCACAATTTCATTAATGGCATCTGAATTGACATTATTGCCAAAACGCTTACGCACAACAGCAACGGGAACTTTACCTTTTCTAAAGCCATCAAAATTCACTTGCGATGCAATTTTTTGCAAAATTTTATCCGTTTTTTGGTTAAAAATATCAATAGGCAAGTCTACTGTCAATGATCTGTCTAGACCTTTTAATATTTCTAATGAGGCTTTCATTGCGTTCAAATCAATTTTTATACTTGAAAAGAACCAATTATACTAATAAGAAAGATAGTATAACTGTCTTTTTTTATTAATTAAAACTGTTCAAACTTTGACTCATTTTTTAATTTAATGTAGCCCTGCAATATATTGAGAAACCGCTTCAATCTCTTTATTATCTAAATATTTGGTTATATTTCTCATCATACCTTCATAGTCATTATTACGTTCAGGCGTATTAGTACCCGTTTGTACATTATACGCATCTTGACGAAAAGCGACGAGTTGTTTGATTATATAAGTCACATGCTGAGAGGCTAAAGCTGGAAACTTAGCAGAAGGAATGCCAGCCCCTATAGGACCATGACAGGCAATGCAAGCCGTTACGCCCTTATCCTTATTACCACCTTTATAAAGTTGTTCACCCAAAGCAATATTGGCACTTTTACTGACAACACCTTGAGTGATAGTTTGCTTAGAAAAATAAGCAGCTAAATTCTCCATATCATCCTTAGTTAATGATACAACAGTATTTTTCATAATTACATCTTTACGAGTATTTGATTTAAAATCTTGTAACTGTTTTAGTAAATAACCTTCCCCCTGTCCAGCTAATTTAGGAAATGTAGCCACTACTGAATTACCCTGAACACCATGACAAACAACACAAGTTGCTGCAATAACCTTCCCTTTGGCAACATCACCAGATGCAGAAACATTGATTGAAGCAAAAGTAATTACAATAATAAAAATTGAGGCTAATTTATTCATAAGATGTGTTTTGTTGAAAACAAATGAACTAGGATTATACATTAGTTCATTAAAATAAAAGGTGGGGTTTTTATTGCTTGGATAAATAATCAGCAATTATCTGCTCATAGCCAGCAACTATTGGCACCATTGCATTCATAGTTGGATCTTTACGCACACCAAATTGAAAATATTTTAATTGATTAACAAGCCACACAGCGTCTTTACCAGCCAAAGTAGGGTAAGCAGATGTGGAAGGTTTGCCATCAATACCATGACAAGACGAACATCCTAATGAATTGTACACAGATTTACCAGAGGCTTGTACACCCAAAGCAATACTTAGTGTCATCATAGCTAACACGTAGTGTAGTATTTTTTGCATTATTATGTTGTTAAAAATCTTCCTAATAAATTAGGAGATTTTTAACTCAAAAACAAGGGTTATTTTTGTGTTGCCAAGAAATCAGCAATTGATTGTTCTTTACCAGCAACTATTTTAGACATTGCATTCATAGTTGGGTCTTTACGTACACCTGTTTGAAAATCTTTTAATTGCTTAACGGTATAAGCTGAATTTTGTCCAGAAAGGTTAGGATAAATTTGGATGACTGATACTCCTGTAATGCCATGACAATTAGCACAACCACCAGCAGCATAATCTGCTGCACCATCTGCTTGGGCAAAATTCATTGTAAATGTAGCGACAGTTACTACTAATAAAATTCTCTTCATTACTCTCTCCTTATCATTAAAATTAACAGTCAATAAATAACCATGAGTTTTCGATTATACACCGTTTTTAACAATGCACAAACACTACCACCAAGCCAAATTTTTGCTCTCTTGCCCCTCTTTAAAGGGTTGTCCACCAGACGAAGGATATGAGGTTATTTTTGCTGGTCGGTCAAATGCGGGCAAGTCAAGTGTCATTAATACACTCACGTTACAAAATAAACTTGCCAAAGTATCACGTACACCTGGTAAAACTCAACATTTTGTTTTCTTCGAGCTTGACAAAGACCGTCGTCTGGTTGATTTACCTGGTTATGGCTACGCCAAAGTACCAAAACGTGTCAAAACTAAATGGCACAAAGACATAAATGAATACTTTAATAAGCGTGATTGTCTTCGCGGTACAGTACTGGTTATGGATATTCGTCATCCATTTAAACTTTTTGATCAAATGGTGCTAAACTGGTGTCATAGTATTAATTTATCCACACAAATTATACTCACCAAATCCGACAAACTCAAAAAAGGCGCCGCCAGCAATACTTACCTTAAAGTCCATAATCAAATTAAAAAGTACCCTTATGTTGATGTACAGTTATTCTCTAGCCTAAAAAAACAGGGCTTAGAAATATTGGGGGCTCGATTAAACACATTTTTTGGCTATGTTGATTAATGCCGAACTAACCGAGCTTAACGCTAAAGATATCATTGTTTTAGCCAATAATCGACAAGTACTGGCTTTTAAAAAAACTTTTGCCATTCAACGTGGCAATACTCAACTGCCAAAAGCCTTATCTTGGGGACAATACTTGTGCTACACTTGGCATCAAATTAGCCCTAATTCAAACTTGCGCTTTATTGACCAGATTGAATCAAGACACCTTATCAAGCAATCCATGCAAAAACTAGGGCAAAATACACACCAGAGTCTGCTAGATGAAGTGGTTAAAAATAATGATTATTGCGCCAATTATTTAATTGATTTATCCGAATTAACTTACTCAAAAATACGCTCATCAGAATTGTTTAGTGCTTGGATTAACGCCTATAAAAACACCAAATTAATCCTAGGTTTGATTGATTTACATGACCTGCCAAGTTTAATTATTAAAACCAACACATCAATCACTAAGCCTCATATATACGGCTTTAAAACTCTAACCCCTCAACAAAAACTTTTATTCGATACAATCGGATATCAACAAATTAACGCCATCAGCACTCACAATATATTAACCTTCACTTTTGACACCACAACAAGCGAAATTTTCAAAGCCGCTCAATGGGCAAAAGCACATTTTGATACTAATCCTGATAAATCAGTCGTCATCGTTAGTCCACAGCTTAGCGATATACAACACCAGTTAAGTTCTATTTTTGATCAGGTGTTTGATAATTTGCTCACTGAAATTGAACAAAAATCCTACAATATATCCTTAAGACTACACTTAAATCAATACTCACTAATTCAAGATTTATTGTCCATTTTAACACTGTCCATTCAATTGCAATGCAACAAAATTCAAAGTACATTATTCAACAAAGTTGCTACTTGCGTTTATGTCTCTGGCTATCAACAAGAAAGATCATCCAGAAGTCTATTAATGAACCAAGTTTTGTCTTTATCTGTTGATGAATTTAGTTTAGATAGAATTGACAAAGATTTATCGAAATGTCCAATACTAGAGGCCATTATCAACAATATTAAGCGTGAAAAGCCAACCAATAATACACTTGAATCTCATCTTTTAAACTTTAATAACATGCTTAAAACTTGGGGTTTTGCCACTGATAGAAACCTAAGTAACACAGAATATAAACTATTTAACAAGTACTTACAAACTAGTTTGGGGCTTAATCAACTCTCGTTTTACTTTGGTAAAGTTAGTACTCAATCTGCCATCACGCAATTAAACAATTTAACCGCGCAAGTTATTTTTCAAGAACAAGCAAACAAAACCAATATCCAAATTCTAGACGCTTTAGAAGCGCGAGGCTTATATTTTGACGAGGCTTGGATACTTGGCATGACCAACCAATTTCTACCAACACGACTCAACTCAACTCGTTTTATTGCACATGATATCAGCGTAACACACCAAATCCCAAATACAGATTACAAACTGATTACAACTGACGCTAAAAACACATTGGAAAGTTTAAACTCACTTGCCAATAAAGTCGTTTTTTCCTATGCATTAACACACCTTGGAAATGAGCAATTACCCTCACCACTGGTAGAATTTAACCCAACCATTAACACAAGCCATATTCAAAAAATATTCCCCATTCCACTAGAGTCTATTCTTGATACCAACACAAGCTATTTAAAAAAACCTCAAATAAAATTAGGTGTTCGCATTTTAAAAGACCAAATGGCTTGCGCTTTTAAAGGCTTCGCACATCGACTCGATACCACAAGTTTTGATGCGCCACACATTGGCATAAACCGATTAGAACAAGGCAATATTATCCACAACGTTTTGCAATATATTTATCAAAAAATTACCTCAAAAGAACAACTCCTAGCCCTTAATACTAAAGAACTTGATAACCTTATTCTTAATAAAATAAATACCGTTCTCAAGCGTCATCTAAACTCCAGTTTTAAAAAAATAGAAAAACTCAGGCTCTCTCATCTTATCCACACTTTCATTGAAGCTGATAAACTTAGAGAAGATTTTTATGTACTGACAACCGAACAAAATATAACCGCTAATATTGCTAATTTAGAATTCGAAACTCGATTAGATAGACTCGATCGAATGAGTAATGGCGACAAAATTATTTTCGATTACAAAACAAGTACCACCTCAATCTCTAGCTGGTACGGTAGTGCCATCAGTGAGCCACAACTCCCTATTTATGCCATCACTAACAACGTTCAAGGCGCAGCCTTTATTGAACTAGCCTCAAACAAAATTAACTTCAAGGGGCTCTCAAAAAACCCAGATTCTCTACCCAAACAATCCAAATACAAAGACAAATATCAAGATTGGAACAAGCAACTTAAAATTTGGCAACAAACCTTAAATATTGCCAGTATTGATTTTCAAAATGGTATTACTACTGTCCTGCCCAACAAAAATGCCTGTAATTTTTGTGAATTTGACTTGCTTTGTCGTATTGTGAAATAATTACTTAACCTCTTATTCCATCTTTGATTATATATTCACTGAAATAACAAAACTTTCATCCGTTAGAATACGTGAATTCTAAACTAAATTGTACATAAATATTTTTAATATCGCAATATAAAGAAATAATTCTCATAATAATAGTTAAGTGTTTTACAATTGGATCCATAAAAACCTATAATTAAAAATTAGGATATTATATAAATTTAGATTATTAAGAAAGATGAAGATTTAAAAGTATATTTTATTATTGTAATTTTAAAAATATAAATATAAAATTTGTTCTTTTTCTGGAAAAAGTACTTTGAATGGTCAGTTTGTGTGAGCATTATGCCAATGCTAGAATGAAGCTATTATTGAAATAGAAAATAATAACTGTTCAAATATTAAGCAAATTACTTACTAAAAATAGTAGCAATAAACTTAACTCTAAAAATAAATTTTGACTTATAAATCAAAAAAATTGTCATACTTAAATGAGTTTAAGTATATCTCAAAAAATTATTGTGATAAGATTTTAAGTACCCAAATAAAAAATACAAAATCTATCCTTTGTCTTATGATTATCATTGTATCTGTATAATTTTTATTAATAAATTAATACTCAACACTTGCTTAACTAACGAATATTTTCAAGTAAATTAAATGAAAGACCCTTTAAGTTACTTACTTAGTAATAAGAAACCCATACAAGGTAAGTGATTCGTGAGAAGTTTGATGGGATTCTTGGGTAAGAGAAAAACAGGCGAGTTTATTGAGAATTATTCTTTATGACTGCATGCAACGAGTAAGTGGGTTAATAAGTCACATACTGATTATATTAGTGATTGTGATATTTTTATTGTTAATCAATTTGACTTATCACAAAATATGATTTGAGGATAGAGTAAAAATCTTTTTGTCGCCACTTTTTAAGCCAGAGTGTAATTTAATTGTGCATAGTTCAGATAAGATAAACAGTGCACCTAAAGAAGGACAATACTTCTTTGCTAAAATTAAAGAACAAGAGATGGAAATTGTATAGTTTTTACAGCAAGGGGTTGGCTGCGCCTTGGAATTTAACCCAAGAAAATAGTAGTTAAGGATTATGAGCGTTAGTTCAATAATAAAAATGATTTTTTTGGATAAAAAAGAAAGACAACAATACAATAGTCGCCTTTCTGCTCCATCAAACTACAGAACACTATTACTCTTTCCTATCTTTAGTGCTTGCTCAGTACAAGTTTTATACTCATAATTTAAAATAGCTTAGTTCAATGGCAATTCATCAAAATAAATCGTTAATTAATGTCTTTCCACAAAAAACAAATTTAAGCGTTGTTATTTTCAACCACTCAAATAAGACTATGTTAAAAAACGTTATTCAAAATATTATAAAATTACTGAAGAAGCTATTTTAGTGAAAAGTAGCCGCTTACTTACAAACTTTAATCCAGCAATTTTGTAAGGAAAAAATTAAGTCGTTTGATTAGTATTATTTCTTTACTGTTTTAAAAAACAAGTCAATGATTAATCTTTTTTCTATTTGAATAGCTTTAGCAATGTCTGATTTATCCAGTTTAGATATATTAATATCTTTAAGTAAATCTCTTAAGTGTTCGATGGGTACAATATCAATCTCTAGTAATTTAAATGTAGAGAGTAAATCTTCGAATCTATCTTTGTGTCTAAGAATATCTGTTTTAGCGAAAAAATCAAATACTTCGTTACTTGAGTGATTGGTAAAATCCTGTGAAAATTGATAAAACTGACTGACAAGTTCGGATAATTGTTGATATTGTTTAGGACATTTAATTATGTTACATAAGGCTTTAATATTATGCCTATTCTCATCTTTAAGCCAAATGGAGAATTTAATATGCGCTTTGTCAGTATTAAGATTATCTAAAAACACAAATGAATTGCTGTGATTTTGGTGTACTTGGTTATCAAGGCTGGAGAAAACTTTTTGATAAGCACCACAAGCAGTTAATACTTTAAAAAAAGCCGATGGTGTTTCGTACGATAAAGCTTTGTTGAGTTCTTTAAACACGCGTTCAGGGGTAAGGGCATCTACCTCGCCTGAGGTAACCATTTGACTCATTAGTTGGTGGGTTTGGTGCGCTACTTTAAAGCCAAACTTTTTAAAGCGTGCTGCAAATCGAGCTATACGTAATATCCGCACTGGGTCTTCACTAAAAGCATTAGACACGTGGCGTAAAATACCATTGTTTAAGTCTTCTTGGCCATTAAATGGGTCAAATAGTTCGCCTGCTTTTTGTGCCATTGCATTAATTGTTAAGTCGCGACGAAATAAATCCTGCTCTAGCGTGACTTGGCTTGATATATCAAACTTAAAACCTTTATATCCAGTACCTATTTTACGCTCCAACCTTGCTAAAGCATATTCTTCTTGTGTACCTGGGTGTAAAAATACAGGGAAATTTTTACCCACTTGACGATAGCCAAGATCCAGCATTTGTTTAGAAGATGAACCAACGACCATCCAATCTTTTTCAGTGAACTCATCAGCAATACCTAATAATTGATCGCGCACTGCACCACCGACTAAATAAACCTTCATAATGATGAAAAAATAGACTAATTATCTATATAATACCCTAATGAATTTGGTTAAGAAGCTAACCCCAGAACAGTTTAGAGTCACACAACAAGCAGGCACTGAAGCGCCGTTTACTGGTAAGTATTACAACTATCAAGAACAAGGAAACTATCTTTGTGTTTGTTGTCATCAGATCTTATTTTCATTCAATACTAAATTTGATTCGAATATGGGCTGGCCTAGTTTTTCTAATGCTTCAAAATCTGATAGTGTTAAGTTAATTACTGATAACTCGCACGGCATGAGTCGTGTTGAAGCAAGGTGCTCTAATTGCGATGCCCATCTTGGACATGTTTTCTCAGATGGTCCTACCTCAAGTGGTAATCGTTATTGTATCAACTCTGCCTCACTTGATTTTAAGCCCTCATAATACACATTCATATTCTTTGTATTACTGATACATTTATAGGCTTGCTTACTTTAATTACCAAATAAATGAGGTATCAAGTCATTGGGACGGATTAAGGGTGACTCGTCAATGAGTATCCAACTTGATAAGCAAAACATTAGCTACACACACAAAATTATAAAGCTGAAGATTTATTTATTATTGGCAATATCCTGTTCTCGTGACAATGCTTATGTCTAAGACATGCTCACCCAGCAATATCCGTATATCCCAGAGTTGCAGTGGTTAAGTGAAAATATATTACATGATAAATAGATATTTGACATGTCAGTCATTCATGGAAAACTATCACAACCAGTATACTAACTTAGATACTTGAATTTTCAAGTTACCATCCTTAGTTTTTTCATTGTTGTGATTGCACAAAATTTTTGGATGTCGTCACGCTTAACTGATGCTAACTTTTTTGTGATCAAGGCTGATAAATACGATACAGATTTTTTGACTTACAAAGATATTCAAAAATAATTCCACCATTTGATTCTCACCATATCTAGCAATGACTTTGATTATTTATTCACAAAATAATACAAATATTAAGCGGTATTTAAACAAGGTATTTGGCCTGAAGAGTAAGTCTTGCCGACTTAAACACTAATAAATACAAAGCAGATACAAAATTTAATGCTGAGAATAACCAAATATCGTGATATTTATTAGACGAGCACAATTATTTGTTATGCATCACAATGAATGTTGGTGTAGCTTGTAAAGTATTTAGTAATTTTAAAGATGTAAATCATCGCTTAGAGATAAACACCAAACTAAGTCCATTACTTTTTTGTAATAATTAGAGAGGCGATGGGTGTTAGAGTCTTTGCTATTTTGGAGTTAAGGTTTAATACAATTCAACAAACTTTTATGTATGTACTAAAAAATATCAATCAGATCTTAATATTACAATCCAAGTTGCAATTAGAGACATCTTATTTAAAAACAAACACTCAGATTATTTATTTGACTCTGTTGATGAGGTTGTAAATCATCTTAATTTAGTCACTTTGTGGTGATGTTAAATAGTGGTTTTGATGATATTTTTAATAAAATGAATATCCAATTTATGAAACTTATTACCATTATATTAATATATCATATACTATAATCTTACTCAAATAATCTGTCAAAACCAAATCATTAATTTATGTCATTATTTATCGTGCTGCCAATACCATTATTACCATAAAAACTGATCTCAATTTAGGTGCCGATACCGATGCAATTGAAAAACCTCATGAAATATTTAAAAACAAAAAATAGTTAGATTAAGATTTTTCAAAAACCAATGGATCGTGTTACTAATGTGGTGATTAAAGAACAAAAAAACTTATTAATACCTAGAGAAATGCCTTATTCTATCATCCATTTAGAAAATATGTTTAAACTTTCACACCTTGATGTAGTAATTATAGATACTAACCCTACATTTTAGAAATAAGCACAATCTAACCCAGACATGGCAGGGTTAATTAACAATAAAATTAAAAAATAATCACAAAAAGTGCAGTACCAATTGCTGTGTGCATCAAAACTACTTCATGAACTTCAGCTACTAACACATACAATAAGGCTTAAACCAGCACCCAACAAACCCACTACAAACCCAGAAAATATTCTAAGTAATAATAGTTGAACTAATTCAACCAGGTGTTGACCATATTAATTAAAAAGTGATCTGCATTAACCATTTTTTGATGGTAATTTTTATTTTACGCGTCTCTACAGAGCTTAATACCAACCCAATATCATCCATACTATAAATCAAGCATGAGAATATCAATCTTTGTCAAATATTCAACTACTAAATCTAACACAAATTCTTTAAATAGATATAATTATTAATTAAACAATGTACGCTCATCGAACTACCTAAACTATATGCAACCAATGTATTTATCTCAAAACCTTATGCTTTTAAATAATTAAAGGCTCATATTGATCATCATCAACCCAATTTGCCAACA
Source organism: Candidatus Ruthia magnifica str. Cm (Calyptogena magnifica) (assembly GCF_000015105.1). NCBI lineage: Bacteria > Pseudomonadati > Pseudomonadota > Gammaproteobacteria > Pseudothioglobaceae (SeqCode) > Candidatus Ruthturnera > Candidatus Ruthturnera calyptogenae. The sequence goes on along the minus strand of NC_008610.1, from coordinate 207,160 downwards.
CAGACACTTAAATAGAAAAGTATTAACCCTCTTTTTTTCAGTTAACATAACTCGCAATAGTTCAATAATTTGAACCTAGTCTTATACCTAAAACCATGGACTATAATCACTATTTTTTAATATCAGGCTCACTCGATGTAAAAATTGATAAAAATTCATAATTATTAACATTCAACCAAATCTCCGTCCATAAACACGTCTTAAATTTATGTTATTCAACGTGTTTCTTTTGCATAATTAGGTATCGATAGATAGTATCAATAATAACTTCATAAATCCTTCTCAATATCATAAAGCAAAAAAATGAGGCTTAAAAGAATAAGTAAAAGATGATAAATATGCATTATCACAATATTTTAATCAAATATGGCAAGAGTCATCTTTTTCATAATCACTAAAGCTCTCCTATACTTTTCAACGATTGATCGTAAAATATATAGTTTTTCAGTCATCTACTAATTAGTAATACCAAGTACAATAGGCAAATATTTGCTTTTCTTTATTGGTTAACAATTCATAACGAGTAATACATTAATATTCTTTTGAAATTCATTAATAGTACCAATCACTTTTTATAAAAGTTTTTCTTCCACCAATGACTTTTCAATAAAATAAAGCACACCTAATTTGATTGCATCAACTATAATGGCAATCGAGCTAATATTAGCAATAAATACAACTGGACTAAGAGATTCTATCTTGTTAAGCCTATTTAAAATAATAGGGCCATCCCTCCCCATATCAGATTGTAATATCTACATGAGTATAATCAAATTAGCTAATGTAGGCTTTCGCATGAAATTTTTTAGAAATAAGGAAAGAAGATACAAATTCTTGGTCTCTTTTATCTTAAACAAGCACAAAGATTGTTTTACAAATAACCAAACTAGTCAGTTTCACCCTACCTTAAAAATATTTAAAGAATATTGACAACATCATATTATTAATTCTATAAATGCCAACATTGAGAAAAGTGAAGGCTTGGTTAAATATGGGGATTAAGGCCATATTAATAACTCTAATGTTGAACAGTAATGAATTATAATGACGATATACATCTGTCAATAAAGGGCGCTCCTTATTTAAAATAATTTTATTATGTTCTCTAATACACCTACAAGGAATTATAAAGCGCAATAGTACAAATTATTACCAGTTTGTATCAATTAGATATTTCAACCATACAGAATTACAGAATATGTGGCGAGATTTTATTTTAAGAGAGTTTAGATCGAAACAAGCCAAGATTAACGCCCATATTAGTTTTGCCATCTAATTTACTTTTTAACAACTCCATGAGTTTGTCCATATCTTTCATAAAAAACACACCGCTATCAACAATCGCTTTATCAATAACAACACTCACTTCAACATATGATAATTGCTTCTAGCATATACATATAATTGTTAATAACAATCAACTCTGCTTCTTCAACGCCAACTAAATCAATATCACACGTTTCTTTAAATTGTGAAATTAAATCTTTTTACGCTGCTTAATCATTTCTACACAACACTAAGCAACTGCATATCATCCAGTTCAATGCATTCGTCAACTTCTCTTTATTTGATTGTTCATAAAATTATACGTACCACCGCTTTAGGGTAGCTTTGTCTTTGGTCTTCATAGCCAGTAGTTCTGCGAATTTTTAATTCAGACATAAGCGAAATACTTAGAATGTACGTCTATCTAGTACATGCGTTTACGATGAACACGATTTTTAGCCATTTCTTTGTGTGTTCTTTTAACAGCAGCAGCTTTCATGCGCTTATTAACCCAAGTTGGCTTTTCATAGAATTCTTTCTTTCTTACATCAGTGATAACACCAGCTCTGTCACAGGTACGACGAAAGCGTCTAAGTGCAATATCAAAAGGTTCGTTTTCTCTTACTTTAATTGAAGGCATGTATTTTCCTTTATGAAAAGTCGGTAGTTTCAGCAACTATATCTGTCGTGGTTTCAAAGTCAACCAATTGGACAATTGCCATTAATGCTTTATCTCCAGCACGAAAACCAGCCTTTAAAATACGAATGTAACCACCAGGACGATCTTTATAAAATGGTGCTAATTCAGTGAATAATTTGGCAACTATTGCGTCATCACGTAATTTTGAAAATATATTACGACGATTAGCAACACTGTCAATTTTGGCTTTAGTAATTAATGGCTCAACAACACGTCTAAGTTCTTTTGCTTTAGATAAAGTTGTTCGAATAGTTTCATGTAAAAACAATGAATTTGCCATATTTTTAAACATCGCTTTACGGTGGGATGAGTTGCGATTTAATTGTCTACCTGATTTTCTATGCCTCATATCTTACTCCTTATTCACTCATTAAATCAACTGGTGGCCAATTTTCAATACTGGTGGCTAAGTTAAGGCCTTTTTCAGTTAGCACTTCTTTAATTTCATTAAGTGATTTTCGACCTAAATTAGGCGTTCTTAGTAGATCTTGCTCAGATTTTTGAATCAAATCACCAATATAGTAAATTTGTTCTGCCTTTAGGCAGTTCGCACTACGTACAGTTAATTCTAACTCATCTACTGCTGCTAACAATTGTGGATCAAAATCTTCTGATGTTGGCAATGCTTCTTCTTCTTCTACCAACTCTAATTCAACGAATGAAGATAATTGTTCTTGTAAGATTATTGCTGCACGTTTAATAGCAACTTCTGCATTAACCGAGCCATTAGTCTCAATCGTAATATTTAACTTATCAAGATTAACCTTCTGCTTAACACGCGCTGCATCCACTGTAAAACTAACACGTCTAATGGGTGAAAAACTTGCATCTAACTGCATACCACCAATACTTGATGCTTCGTCAGTACGTGAAGTGGCAGTATCATAACCAATACCAGTACTAATCTTAAGTGTCATACGCATATGACTTTCATCATTAATTGTTGCTATCACCTTATCAGGATTAAATGCCGTAATATCAATACCATTAGCCTCAATATCAGCCACTGTAATTTCACACGGACCTTTTTTTTCAATAACAACTTGCGCAGTTTCAGCTGTATTTAACATAACTGACACCTCTTTAAGGTTAAGTAAAATATCTAATACATCTTCTTGAACGCCCTCAATTGTAGAAAACTCATGCATAACCCCATCAATAGCAACTTCAGTTACAGCAGAGCCTGTCATAGAAGATAACAGCGTTCTTCTTAGGGCGTTTCCCAAAGTATGACCAAACCCTCGCTCAAGAGGCTCAAGGATTACCTTGAATTCATTAACACCAGTTTGAGAAGACTCAACTAGCTTTGGTTTTAAAAAATTTCTTGCACTACCTTGCATAATTATAATTCCTTATTTAGAATACAGTTCAACGATTAAATGTTCTTGAATGTCTGATGATAACTCATCACGAGCAGGAACATTTTTAAACACACCCTTAAGTGCTTTGTGATCAATATCAAGCCACTGTGGTTGAGTTGATTGCTCAGCCAACTCAAGTGCTAATTGAATACGACTTTGCTTTTTAGCTTTTTCTCTAATTGAAATTTCATCATTAACACTCACTTGGTAAGAAGGAATATTAACAACCAAGCCATTCATCAAAATAGACTTATGTGAAACCAATTGTCTCGCCTCGGCACGTGTGGAGCCAAAACCCATACGATAAACAACATTATCCAAACGACACTCAAGCAGTGATAATAAATTTTCACCTGTAGAGCCTTTCTTTTGCGAAGCCTTTTTATAATATAGACGAAATTGCTTTTCTAAAATACCATAAATACGTCTTACTTTTTGTTTTTCACGTAATTGTAAGCCATACTCTGTGCCCTTTTGACGACGCGCATTAGCACCGTGCATACCAGGAAGTTGAGTCACATTACATTTAGAATCTAATGATCTAATGCCACTTTTAAGAAATAAGTCCGTGCCTTCGCGACGTGCTAATTTACAAGTAGGTCCAGTATATCTAGCCATAATTTATCCTTATACTCTACGTTTCTTAGAAGGACGACAACCATTGTGAGGAATTGGTGTCACATCTGTGATTGATTGAATTTTTAAACCCTGTGCATTAAGACCACGAATTGCTGAGTCCCTGCCAGGACCTGGACCCTTAACACGAACTTCTAAGTTTTTCATACCAAAAGCCAGTGCCTTCTCACCACAACTACCTGCAGTTACTTGTGCAGCAAATGGTGTAGACTTTCTTGAGCCTCTAAAACCAGAACCACCTGAGGCAGACCAACAAATTGCATTACCATGACGATCTGTAATCATCACAATGGTATTATTAAACGTTGCATGAATGTGCGCAATACCATCAATAATTACTTTTTTAGACTTCTTTCTTGTGGGTGTTTTAGCCATAATATCTACCTATGATTATTTAATTAAACGACGAGGGCCCTTACGAGTTCTTGCGTTTGTTTTTGTTCTTTGACCACGTAATGGCAGTGATTTTCTATGACGAACACCACGATAACAACCTAAATCTTTAAGACGTTTAATATCCATAGAAACTTGACGACGAAGATCACCTTCAACTTCATACTTAGCAACTTCTGCACGAATTAATTCCAACTGATCTTCAGCAATATCAACAACTTTGGTAGCTGGATCTAATTTAAGGATCTTGCAAGTCGCTTTTGCTCTGGTATCACCAATACCAAAAATTGACTGCAAGCCAATCACAATATGTTTATGTGTCGGGATGTTTATTCCTGCTATTCTAGCCATTTATCTTATACCTCTAACGTGTGTTTGTTTCGTAGACTTTATTTCCTTATATTCTTTTACTATCATTACGTATCGTAAGCTTTCATTTTAATAAAAAGCATACAATTTAAAAAACCCATGATTTTACACTTACAACTTTTCAATGTCAATCCTAATTAACCTTGTCTTTGCTTATGACGAGGTTCTTTACAAATAACACGAACTACACCATGACGTTTAATAATTTTACAATTGTTACAAATTTTCTTAACTGATGCTCTTACTTTCATAATAATGACCTTTTTAGTTTAAACCTGTCTTCTTCATTAATGACTCATACTGATTAGACATTAAGTGAGATTGAGCTTGTGCAATAAAATCCATCACCACCACAACAATGATTAACAAACTTGTGCCACCAAAGTAAAATGGTACATTCCAATATAAAATTAAAAACTCTGGCAACAAACAAACAGCAGTAATATAAATCGCACCAGATGCCGTTAACCTAGACATAACTAAATCAATGTAATCTGCCGAGTGTTTGCCTGGTCGAATACCTGGAATAAAACCACCTGACTTGCGTAAATTATCAGCCGTGTCTTTTGAATCAAATGTTAATGCTGTATAGAAGAAGGTAAAAAATACAATGGCCAACCCATAAAATAACACATATAAGGGTTGTCCTGGAGAAATACTAGCAGTTAGATCTGCCAACCAATCCATGCCTTCACTTTGCGAAAACCAACCTCCCAAAGTTGCTGGAAATAAAATAATTGATGAGGCAAAAATTGGTGGAATAACACCTGCCATATTAATTTTTAACGGCAAATATGAACTTTGCCCACTAACCATTTTACGACCTTGTTGACGCTTGGCATAATTAACCGTAATACGGCGTTGTCCTCGCTCCATAAAGACCACAAAGGCTGTAACCAGTAATGTCATGATCAATAGAATTACCACCAAAATAATAGTTAACTCGCCTGTGGCTACTAATGATAAAGTTGAGCCTAATGCCGAAGGCAAACCTGAAACAATACCAGCAAAAATAATCATTGAAATACCATTACCAATGCCTTTTTCTGTGATTTGTTCACCCAGCCACATTAAAAATAAAGTACCCGTAGTTAATGTCACTACAGTCACCATATTAAAAGTAAAGTCACCTTGAGTAACCAAAGCAATACCACCAGAACTTTGTGATTGCAAAGCAATAGAGATACCATAAGATTGAAATATTGCTAATACCACTGTACCTATGCGTGTGTATTGTGTAATTTTACGTTTACCTGTTTCGCCCTCTTTCTTCAGTTGCTCTAACTTTGGCACAATAGAAGTCATCAACTGAATAATAATTGACGCTGAAATATAAGGCATAATGCCTAAAGTAAAAATAGACAATCTTTCTAGCGCGCCACCTGAAAACATATTAAACATATCCAAAATCGTACCTTGCTGATCTTGTACAAGTGAAGCAAGTGCTGCACTAGAGATAAATGGAATGGTAATATGTGTGCCTAACCTAAAAACAATTAACGCACCCAGTAAAAAAAGGATACGCTTTGATAAATCTTGAGAGAGACCTAAGGATTGCTTCATAACCTACTCGTTCACTAAGCCTTTAACGGCTTCAATCGCCAACTTTGCGCCTTTAGTTGTTTTGATGCCAGTCAATGTAACTGTTTTGATAATTTCACCAGAAAGTATGACTTTAACACGTTTAATATTTTTAGTGATTAAATTGTGTGCTTTTAAAGCATCAATAGTAATGTCAGTCTCAGTCAGCCTATCAATTTCAGATAATGTTACTTGTGACGTAACAATGGATACTCTTGATGAGAATCCAACCTTTGGAAGACGACGTTGCAAAGGCATTTGACCACCTTCAAAACCAACCTTTCTAAAACCACCAGAGCGTGCTTTTTGACCTTTATGACCACGACCACAAGTTTTACCAAAGCCACTGCCAATACCACGACCCACACGTTTTCTTGATTGTTTCTCGCCTTGAATGGGCGACAAAGTATTTAATTGCATAACGTTCATTTTCTTAATCCTCTACTTTTAGTAAGTAAGCCACTTTATTAATCATACCTCTAATTTCAGGCGTATCTTTAAGCTCTTTTATATGGTTAATGCGCTTTAAACCAAGTCCTACAATGGTTGCACGATGAGATGGTAAGCGACCATGAAAACTTTTAACTAGGGTAATATTAACTGTGTTGCGTTTACTAGATGTTTGTGTCTTTTTAATTACTGTTGCATTCTTAACTACTACTTCTTTTTTAAATGCTGCCTTAACTGGTGCTTTTTTGATAGTCGGTTTTTTAGTTACTATTACTTTCTTAACTATTTTATTTTCTTCAACCATTATCCTTTCCTAGTAATTTGATCAACAGTCTTGCCACGCTTAGCAGCAACTAATTGTGGAGATGACATAGAAGTCAACCCTTCAACCGTTGCACGCACCACACTAATTGGATTACGAGTACCGTTACATTTTGCCAAAATATTATGTACACCCACTGCCTCCAATACACTACGCATTGGACCGCCAGCAATAACACCCGTACCTTCTGAGGCTGGCTGCATATAAACTTTAGCCGCACCAACGCTTGAGACAATTGGATAATGAAGCGTACCGTTTACCAGTGAAACAGACTTCATTCTTTTGCGCGCTTTATCCATTGCTTTTTGAATAGCGACAGGCACTTCACGCGCTTTTCCTGTGCCATAGCCAACTTTACCGTTACCATCACCAACAACAACAAGCGCTGAAAAACCAAAGATACGGCCACCTTTTACTACTTTTACAACACGACGAATATTAACCAATTTTTCAATATAATCCTTATCATCGTTGTTGTTATTTTTCTTATATTCAGCCATTATTTACGCCTTTTAAATTTTTTTAATTAATCTTATTGATAACTTAGAAGTCTAAACCACCTTCTCTCGCCGCGTCAGCCAACGCTTTAACACGACCATGATATTTAAATCCAGAACGGTCAAAAGCTACCTTTATTACTTTTACACTAGTGGCAGCTTTAGCAATTTCTTTGCCAACTTTAGTTGCTGCATCTACATTACCACCATTTTTAAGTTTAGCTGTCAATGTTGAAGCTGAGGCCAAAACTTTAGTACCACAAGGACTAATAATCTGAGCATAAATATGCTGTGCAGTTTTGTGAACACACAAGCGCTTAGTACTTCCTTGTGCGTGTTTAGCTCTAAATTTGGTCGCTCTTCTTAAACGAGCTTGTTTTTTAGAAAGTTTCATATTAATACCTTGGTCAATTATTTCTTTTTAGCTTCTTTACGAACAACCTGCTCATCAATGTAGCAAACGCCCTTACCTTTATAGGGCTCTGGCGGATGATAAGCTCTAATTTCAGCAGCTACTTGACCTACTTTTTGCTTATCCATACCTTTGATAATAATTTCAGTTTGAGAGGGTGCTTCAACGGTAATACCTTCTGGAAGTTTGTAATTAATTGGGTGTGAAAAGCCCAACGTAAGATTCAGCACCCTCTCCATCACTTTGGCGCGATAACCAACACCAATTAGGGTTAACTTCTTTTCCCAACCTTCTGTTACGCCTTGAATAAGATTTGCAGTATTAGCCCTTGCTGTGCCAGCTTGAGCCCAAGCTTTCTTTTGCTCTTTCTTTTCAGTAATAGTTATATCAAAGCTAAGTTTATTATTAGTATTTGTAATTACAATACAAGGATGAATACTCATATTCAACTGACCAAACCTACCCTTGACAGACATTAAATTACTAGTAATAGTAACTTCAACACCAGTTGGTATGGTAATAGGTGATTTTGCAACTCTAGACATTCTAACTCTCCAATATTAATAAACGCTGCATAAAACTTCGCCACCTATATTTTGCTCATATGCTGTTTGTCCAGTCATCACACCTTTAGGCGTAGAAACAATAACAATACCTAAGCCATTCATAACACTTGGCATTTGTGAACTGCTCACATAAACTCTTAAACTTGGCTTTGATATACGCTTTAATTTTTCAATGACTGACTTATTGTCATAATATTTTAATTTGATGTTTAATGTTTTACTAGCAGCAATGCCATCAACACTAAAAGATTTAATATAGCCTTCTTCTTGCATCACACTTGCAATGGCAGATTTTAAATTTGACGCTGGAACGTTAACTTCTTTCTTCTCAACCATTTGTGCGTTGCGAATGCGCGTTAACATATCAGCAATAGGATCGGACATACTCATATTATTTCCCCTTACCAGCTTGCTTTAGATAGACCTGGAGCTTCACCATTCATAGTACGCTCTCTAAGTTTAGTTCTAGCAAGGCCAAACTTACGGTAAAAACCATGTGGACGACCTGTCAAAGCGCAACGATTACGCTGACGTGTTGGTGAAGCATCACGTGGCAGAGCCTGTAACTTAATGGTTGCTTGAAAACGTTCTTCATCAGATACGTTAATACTCTTAATAATTTTTTTAAGCTCAAGACGTTTTACTTTGTATTTTTCAACCAGTTTTGTACGCTTGATGTCTCTATTTATCATAGACTTTTTAGCCATTTTTCTTATCCTTTAAATGGGAATTTAAACATTACCAATAATTTCTTAGCCTCTTCATCACTTTTTGCAGTGGTGGTAATAGCAATATCCATCCCAAGTATTCTTGTTACTTTTTCAAAATCAATTTCAGCAAACGTAATTTGTTCAGTAATACCCATGTTATAATTGCCGCGACCGTCAAATGCAGTGGCCTTAAAACCACGAAAATCTCGAATACGAGGAATGGCAATATTAATCAACCGATCAAGAAATTCATACATTCTTTCTTTACGTAAAGTGACCTTACAACCAATTGGATTTCCTTCTCTTAGCTTAAAACTTGCCACCGATTTACGTGCATTACAAATTAATGGCTTTTGACCAGAAATAAGGCTCATTTCTTTCAATGCACTTTGCAGTACTTTTTTATCACCCAATGCACTACCCAATCCCATATTGATTGTAATTTTTTCAATTTTAGGCACTTGCATAGGATTAGACATATCTAGTTCTTTTTGCAAAGCTGGTAAAATTTCATTTTTGTATTGTTCTTGTAATCTAGACACGCTTATATTTCCTTATACTTAATCAAACGATTACTTCATTATTTGATTTAAAAAATCTTTCCTTAATGCCGTCTTTATTAGTTCGGATGCCCACTCTATCAGCTTTTTTAGTTGCTGAATTATAAATAGCAACATTAGAAACCGCTAGAGGAACTTCTATCTCTGTAATACCACCCGTAACACCTGCATTTGGGTTAGATCTTACATGTTTTTTTGCAAGATTTAAGCCCTCAACTAACACCTTAGAATCTAACACCTTGATTACTGCACCTGTAGAGTCTTTATTTTTGCCAGTAATAATAATAACTTCATCGTTTAATTTAATCTTTTTCATCATAAAACCTCTGGTGCAAGTGAGACAATTTTCATAAATTGTGCACTGCGTAATTCACGAGTCACTGGACCAAAAATACGAGTACCGATTGGCTCAAGTTTTGTATTTAGAAGTACAATTGCATTATTATCGAAACGAATACAAGACCCATCACTACGGCGAACACCATGAGCAGTACGTACAACAACTGCATCATACACATCGCCTTTTTTAACTTTACCACGCGATGCGGCTTCTTTAATACTGACCTTAATGACATCACCGATATTAGCATAACGACGCTTAGAACCGCCCAGTACTTTAATACACATCGCTTTAACACCACCACTATTATCTGCGACCTTAAGTTTTGTTTGCATTTGAATCATGATCTACTCTCTTTAAATAAATTTAATATTAATCAACAAAAACTGATTTTTCAACCACTTCCAGTAATGCCCAATGTTTAGTTTTTGAAAATGGTTTTGCTTCAACCACTCGAACTAAATCGCCAAGTGCACATTTATTTTTTTCATCATGCGCATGAACTTTGGTGCTGCGTTTAATGTATTTTTTGTAAATAGGATGTCTTACTTTGCGTTCAATTAAAACAGCAATGGTCTTGTTACGATTGTTACTCACAACCGTGCCTGTTAATACACGTTCTACTTTTTTTTCACTCATACTTGTTTCTGCCTAATAATGGTTTTAACTTGTGCAATAGATCTTTTAGTTTTTCCCAACTTTGAAGCATCATCCAATTGTGCACTTTTATGTTGCATACGCAACTCAAAATGCTTCTTTAGAAGTTTAATCAAGGTTTCATTAAGTGTTGAAACGTCTTGATTTCTTAACTCTTTAACATTCATTACATTACCGTCCGTTTAATTATTGTTGTTTTGACTGGCAACTTTGCTGCCGCTAACGCAAACGCCTCTCTAATAATTATTTCATCAACACCTTGCATTTCAAATAACATCTGACCAGGTTTGATTTGTGCAACCCAATATTCAACACTACCTTTACCTTTACCCATTCTAACTTCTAATGGTTTTTTAGTAATAGGCTTGTCTGGAAATACACGAATCCAAATTTTTCCTTGACGCTTAACATGGCGCGTCATTGCACGACGTGCAGATTCAATTTGTCTAGCAGTCATGCGACATCTGCTCACAGCCTGAAGTCCGATTTCACCAAAACTAACCTTATAACCCGTTGCAAGACCACGATTACGGCCTTTCATCATTTTCCTAAATTTTGTTCTCTTAGGTTGTAACATTTATCAAATCCTTCACTTTATTTTTTGGGCAATCTGATTCGTTGCACCACGACGAGCAACCTCATCTAGTGTACCTTTTTTGTGATTTAAAATCTCACCTTTAAAAATCCAAACCTTAATACCAATAACACCGTACTGTGTGTTTGCACCATAAGAAGAGTAATCAACATCAGCCCTAAAAGTATGTAATGGAACTCGGCCTTCACGATACCACTCAGAACGTGCAATTTCTGCACCATTTAAACGTCCATTGACCATTACTTTAATACCTTTAGCACCTAAACGAGTTGTATTGCCTAACACACGCTTAACAGCACGACGATACATCACACGTTTTTCTAATTGTTGAGCAATATTTTCAGCTACCAAACGCGCATCAAGTTCAGGTTTTTTAATTTCTTCAATGTTAATATGAACAGGGATGCCCATCATTTTTGAAACAATTGATTTTAACTGTTCAATATCAGCACCTTTCTTACCAATAATAATACCTGGACGTGCCGTGTGAATAGTAATCTTAGCATTATTTGCCAAGCGTTCAATCTGAATACGACTAACAGAAGCGTTCGTTAATTTATCGAATAGATAATCTCTAACCTTAATATCAGATAATAAATACTTAGAATAATCTTGACTATTGGCATACCATTTAGAATCCCAATCTTTGACAATACCTAATCTAATACCTTTTGGATTTACTTTTTGACCCATATTAAACCTACTTGCTTACGCCAACTGTAATATGACTTGTTCTTTTTAAAATTCTATTCGCTTTACCTTTTGCTCTTGGACGAATTCTTTTCATGGTTGAACCTTCGTCAATACAAATACTGGCAACGAATAATTCATCAATATCTAGTCCATCGTTGTGCTCAGCATTAGAAATAGCTGAGTTCAACACTTTTTTAATTAAAACTGCTGCCTTTTTATTACTAAATGATAAAATATTTAAGGCTTCGTCTACCGATTTAAGACGAATCTGATTCGCCACCAACCTTACCTTAAAAGCGGATGTTTTTGCATATTTATGTATTGCTTTAACTTCTTTCATTGTCATCTACCTATTTAAACTTTGCGATCACCAGAGTGGCCTTTGAAAGTTCTAGTAATAGCAAATTCACCCAATTTATGACCAATCATATTTTCATTGATAGACACAGGAACATGCACTCTACCATTATGAACTGCAATCGTAAGACCAATCATTTCAGGTACAACAACACTACGACGCGACCATGTTTTAATTGGTTTTCTATCATTTTTTTCTTGAGCTACTAATACTTTTTTGATTAAGTGCTCGTCTATAAATGGTCCTTTTCTTAATGATCTAGCCATAATTAACCCTTATTCCTATGACGCAAAATGAGCTTATCTGTGCGTTTATTACTACGTGTTTTATAACCCTTGGTTGGTGTACCCCAAGGAGAAACTGGGTGTCTGCCACCACTGGTTTTACCTTCACCACCACCATGTGGATGGTCAACTGGGTTCATAACAACACCACGAACAGTTGGACGAACACCTCGCCAACGAGTGGCACCTGCTTTACCTAATTTTTTTAAACTATGTTCAGATCTAGAAACTTCACCAATCGTTGCACGACAATCTGCTAAAACCTTGCGCACCTCACCAGAGCGAAGTCTTAAAGTAACATAGTTGCCTTCTTTAGCAATCAATTGTGCAAAGGCACCAGCACTACGAGCAATTTGCGCGCCTTTCATAGGTTTTAATTCAATACAATGAACTACACCACCCAATGGAATATTGCTTAATGGCATTACATTGCCTGCTTGAATAGCAACAGAATTACCTGACACAATAGTATAACCAACACTCAGCCCATGAGGTGCAATAATATAACGACGCTCACCATCAGTATATAAAACTAAGGCAATATTAGCGCTACGGTTTGGATCATATTCTAAACGTTCAACACGTGCAGTAATATCGTCTTTATTTCGCTTAAAGTCAATAATACGATAACGACGCTTATGTCCACCACCCTTATGACGTGTGGTAATACGACCTACGTTATTACGACCGCTAATTCTATTTTTGCTTTGTGTTAATGGCGCATAAGACGCGCCCTTATGTAACTCTTTATCTACAATACTAACAACAAACCTTCTGCCTGGTGAGGTTGGTTTTCTTTTAATTACTTGCGCCATAATAATCTCTTTAAGTTCTGCTCACATCAATCATTTGGCCTTCAGACACTTTTACCATTGCCTTCTTCCAATTTGGACGTGATCCAATCCTGCCTTTAAATATTTTTTTCTTACCTTTAACAATTGAGGTTGTCACATTCTCAACATTAACGCTAAACAACATTTCAACTGCAGCTTTAATTTCTCTTTTAGAACAATCAACACGAACTTTAAATGCATATTGATTATGTGCTGATAGCATGGTCGTTTTTTCAGAAACGATTGGTGCCAATAAGATTTTTAATATTTTTTCTTGATTCATAACATTGCCTCAATTTTCTTCAATGCTATTTCAGTTACCACAACATTATCATAACCAATCAAGCTAACTGGATCAATACTTTGTATATCACAAACACCAACATGATATAAATTACGAGAAGATAAATATAAATTCTCATCTAGCTCATCAGTCATTAGTAAAACATCTTTAACATTAAGTGCCTTGAGTAATGCGGTGATATTTTTAGTTTTAATCTCTTTAATGTTAAATTCTGACACCACTTTTAAACGTTCAGAGCGAGCAAGTTCAGAAAAAATAACACTAATTGCACCCTTATACATTTTTTTATTAACCTTTTGCGCATAACCTCTTGGTGCAGCTGAAAATGTCACGCCACCTGAACGCCAAATAGGGCCACGAGTAGTACCAGCACGAGCACGACCTGTACCTTTTTGCGCCCAAGGTCTCTTACTACCGCCACTAACAGTAGAACGATTTTTTTGTGCTTTGGAACCTTGACGACCGCCAGACATGTAAGCCGTAGTCACTTGGTGAACCAGTGCTTGATTAAAACCTCTTGCAAAAACAGTATCAGCCACCTCAATGGTACTTGACTTATTTGTACTTATATTTAATACTTTAAATTTCATCTTAAGCCCTTACGCTTGTTCAGTTTAAAACAACTTCATTAGTTGCCTGATTTTGAATATTTTTACTAACTTCTTGATTAATTTTATTTTTCTTAGATGATAAAGAAATTTTAACAAAGCCTTTAGTTGCACCAGGAATTGAACCTTTAACAAAAATGATATTTCTTTCACTGTCCACTTTAACAATCTTTAAGCACTCTTGAGTTACTTGCTCATTACCCATATGACCAGCCATTTTCTTACCTTTAAATACACGGCCCGGTTCTTGACATTGTCCTGTAGAACCAATAGCACGGTGAGAAATTGAGTTGCCATGAGTGGCATCTTGCATTTGGAAATTATGGCGTTTTACACCACCTTGAAACCCTTTTCCTTTAGATCTACCAACAACATTAACATAGTGACCAGCGCTAAATAATGAAATATCAACACTTGTTGCATCGGTTATTTCATCAGCCTCTACTCTAAATTCCCAAAGTCCCAAACCAATTTCTTGAGAGGTTTTAGCGTAATGACCTTTAATTGCAGCAGGTACGCGATGCACTTTAGCTTCGCCTTTTTTATTTACTTTCACTCCTGTTGTTACTTGGATAGCACTATAGCCATTTGTATCAACCGTTTTTGTTTGAACAATACGATTAAGTTCAATTTTAATTACACTCACTGGCGTGATAGAACCGTCATCGCTTATCAAGCGCGTCATTCCTATTTTTTGTCCTACTAAACCCATTGCCATGATCTTATTCCTAAATTATTTACTTACTTTTGTGTTTAATTAAGCTTAATTGCAACATCAACACCAGCTGCTAAATCTAGCTTCATGAGTGCATCTACTGTTTTATCTGTTGGACTAATAACATCCATTAATCTAACGTAAGTTCTTAATTCGTATTGATCTCTTGCCTTCTTATTAACGTGAGGAGAGGTCAATACAGTGAAACGCTCCTTCTTAGTAGGTAGAGGAATTGGACCTCTAACACTGGCACCTGTGCGCTTAGCTGTTTCCACAATTTCAAGCGCTGACTTGTCGATTAAACGATGATCAAACGCTTTTAATTTAATTCTAATATTTTGATTGCTCATGTGCCTTTATATCCTGTCTATTTACGTTGCAAATTTCTAAAACGAAAAACGAAAGATTATACAATAAACCTTACGCCTTAATTAACTAATTTAATCCGTTACCTTAGAAACCACACCCGCACCCACTGTGCGACCGCCTTCTCTAATAGCAAACCTTAAACCATCTTCCATAGCAATTGGTGATAATAACTCTACTTGCATTTTCACGTTATCACCTGGCATAACCATCTCTACACCATCAGGTAGCTGACAAGCACCTGTAACATCTGTTGTTCTAAAATAGAACTGTGGACGGTAGTTGTTAAAGAACGGGGTATGACGACCACCTTCATCTTTGCTTAAAATATAAACTTCTGCTTCAAACTTTGAATGTGGCTTAATTGAACCTGGCTTGGCTAATACTTGACCGCGTTCAACCTCTTCACGTTTGGTACCACGAAGTAAAACACCCACGTTGTCACCTGCTTCGCCTGAATCAAGTAACTTTCTAAACATTTCAACACCTGTACAAGTAGTGGTTTGTGTGTCTTTAATACCAACGATTTCTAACTCATCACCGACATAAACAATACCTGCTTCAATACGGCCTGTCACTACAGTGCCACGACCTGAGATTGAGAATACGTCCTCAATTGGCATTAAGAATGACTTGTCTGTATCACGTTTAGGGGTTGGAATGTAAGTGTCTAATGCTTTTACTAATTTAATAATAGAAGACATGCCAATATCTGACATGTCGCCTTCTAAAGCTTTAAGGGCTGAACCAAAGATAATTGGAGTGTCATCACCTGGGAAATCATATTCATCCAATAACTCACGGATTTCTAGTTCAACCAATTCAACCAATTCTTCATCATCAACCATATCAGCTTTATTCATGTAAACAACGATGTAAGGTACACCTACCTGTTTAGACAATAAGATGTGTTCACGAGTTTGAGCCATTGGACCATCTGTGGCAGCGATGACAATAATAGCGCCGTCCATTTGGGCAGCACCTGTGATCATGTTTTTAATGTAGTCGGCATGTCCTGGACAGTCAACATGTGCATAATGACGAGCTTCACTTTCATACTCAACGTGGGCTGTTGAAATAGTAATACCACGTTCTCTTTCTTCAGGCGCATTATCAATATCTGCATAATCTTTGAACTCACCACCGCGTGCTTCTGACATGATTTTAGTGATAGCGGCTGTGAGTGTAGTTTTACCGTGGTCAACGTGACCGATTGTTCCAACGTTGACGTGTGGCTTAGTTCTTTCGAATTTTTCTTTTGACATTTTATACTCCTTACTTATTTAATTTTTCAATCACTTCATCAGCCACGTTTTTTGGCGCTGCTGTATATTTTTTAAATTCCATTGAATAGCTTGCCCGGCCCTGTGTCATTGAACGCAAATCATTAGCATAACCAAACATTTCTATTAAAGGGACTTCTGCCTTAATTTGCTTACCTGTAGGTGTATCTTCCATCGCACTAACAATACCACGACGCCTATTAATATCGCCTATTACATCGCCCATATAATTTTCAGGCGTTGAAACTTCTACCGCCATCATTGGCTCAAGCAACTGAGGATTAGCCATTCTAACGCCCTCACTCAAACACTTACTGGCTGCAATTTTAAATGCTATTTCATTTGAGTCAACATCATGATAAGAACCATCATAAACAGTTACTTTAATATCAACTATAGGAAACCCAGCTAATACGCCATTTTTAATTTGTTCCTGAATACCTTTATTTACTGCAGGTACATATTCTTTGGGAATAACACCACCTTTAATTTCATCAACAAATTCATAACCAGCACCTGGCTCTTGAGGTTCAATTCGTAAATATACATGGCCATATTGACCACGGCCACCAGATTGCTTGGCAAATTTATATTGATGCTCAACCATGGTTGTGATGGCTTCACGATAAGAAACTTGTGGTGCACCAACATTACACTCAACATCAAATTCGCGAACCATGCGATCAACAATAATATCTAAGTGAAGCTCACCCATACCTGCAATAATAGTTTGACCTGACTCTTCATCAGTTGACACACGAAAAGAAGGATCTTCAGCAGCCAATTTACCAAGTGCAATACCCATTTTTTCTTGATCTTCCTTAGTTTTAGGCTCAACTGCCAAAGCAATTACTGGCTCAGGAAACTCCATTTTTTCTAAAACAATTTTCTGTTTAAGATCGCATAAAGTATCGCCTGTCGTAACATCTTTAAGACCGATTGCTGCGGCAATATCACCTGCACGCACTTCTTTAATTTCTTCACGTTCATTAGCATGCATTTGCACCATACGGCCAATACGTTCTTTCTTACCTTGAGATGAGTTATATACAAAATCACCTGCTTTTAATACGCCTGAATATACACGGAAAAAAGTCAAATTACCCACAAATGGGTCAGTTGCAATTTTAAATGCTAATGCGGCAAATGGTTCATCATCACCCACATTTCTAGAAGCAACTGCCTCATCCTTATCATTCAATATGCCTGCAATGGCATCTACATCTAGTGGTGATGGCATATACATAATCATGGCGTCTAACACTACTTGTACACCTTTATTTTTAAAAGCAGAGCCGCAAAACATTGGGATAATTTCACTTTTAATAGTTTGAGAGCGAATACCCTCTTTAATTTCATCATGACTAAGCTCGCCCTCTTCAAGATATTTTTCCATTAATTCATCATTTGCCTCAGCGGCAGATTCAATCATGAACTCGCGTTTTTTTTCTGCTAATTCTTGTAATTCTGCAGGAATATCTCTTGTTTCATAAGTTGCACCCTGATCAGCTTCATTCCAAAAGATAGCCCTCATACTGATTAAGTCTATCACACCTTCAAAATTTTCCTCAGCACCAATGGCAATTTGCATGGGAACTGGATTACCACCTAAGCGTGTTTTAATTTGCTCGCAAATACGTAAAAAGTCTGCACCAGCACGGTCCATTTTATTAACAAAGCCAATTCTTGGTACATTGTATTTATTCGCCTGACGCCAGACTGTTTCTGACTGAGGTTCTACACCACCAACTGCACAAAATACAGCACAAGCGCCATCTAATACTTTTAATGAACGTTCAACCTCAATGGTAAAGTCAACGTGTCCAGGTGTGTCAATAATATTAATACGATGGTCCTCGAATTGCTTATCCATACCCTTCCAGAAACAAGTGGTTGCTGCAGAAGTAATGGTAATACCACGTTTTTGTTCTTGCTCCATCCAGTCCATGGTTGCACCACCATCATGTACCTCGCCAATTTTGTGAGTACGGCCTGTGTACAATAAAATGCGCTCTGTTGTGGTTGTTTTACCGGCATCAATGTGCGCCATAATACCAACATTGCGATAACGATCAAGCGGAGTTATTCTTGCCATTTTTTTTATGTCCTATTTGTATTACTACCAGCGAAAATGAGCAAATGCTTTATTTGCTTCTGCCATTCTGTGAGTGTCTTTTTTCTTTTTAAATGCACTACCACGATTTTGTACAGCATCTAGAACTTCACCCGCCAGTCTAAGCTTCATTCCTTTTTCACCACGCTTACGTGACGCCTCAATAATCCAACGCATTGCTAAAGCAATTTTGCGTTCAGCTCTGACTTCAATTGGCACTTGATAAGTAGAGCCACCAACACGACGAGATTTAATTTCAACTTGAGGACCAATATTATCCAAAGCTTGCTTAAACACCTCAATTGGTTGTTCATTACCCCCCCCTCTAATTTCAATGATATCTAATGCTTCGTATACAATTTTTTCTGCCACTGATTTTTTACCATCAAGCATTAAAATATTAACAAATTTAGCCAATACCAAATCACCAAATTTAGGATCTGGCAAAATTTTTCTTTTAGGCGCGGATCTTCTTCTCATTGTATTTCTCTTGTTTTAATTATTGTAATTTTTTATTTTTTTGACTTTTTAGTGCCGTATTTAGAACGGCCTTGCATTCTACCATCAACGCCTGTTGTATCTAATGCACCACGAACTGTGTGGTAACGAACACCAGGTAAATCTTTCACACGACCACCACGAATAAGAATCACTGAGTGTTCTTGTAAGTTATGACCTTCACCACCAATATAGGTCGTTACTTCATTGGCATTGGTAAGTCGAACACGAGCAATTTTTCTAAGTGCCGAATTAGGCTTTTTAGGAGTTGTGGTGTACACACGAGTACAAACACCACGCTTTTGAGGGCAGCTGTCTAATGCTGGCACACCACTTTTGATGACTTTCTTTTTACGCGGATTACGCACCAATTGATTAATCGTTGACATATTGCAATTTCTCCAAATTTCTCTAAAGTTTATAATGTATTCAAATTATTAAATCCTCTTTTGTTTTTTCTCTAAAGACGATAAAGCGAGGCATTATACCTTGTTAGGAGTACTTATGTCAACAAGATTTATAGAGATCTTTTTAACAAGCTTTGCAATAAAAAACCACTGGCACAATTTAGCATTTCAAATACCTCATCAAAGCATCCTTCAAAATAAGGATCGGGCACACTTTTTACTTGGTTATTAGGAATATTATCCAACATTAATGATAGTTTAGTTTGATATTCACGTGGACAAATAGATTGTAAAACACTCAAATTTGAAGTGTCCATAGAAAAAATATAATCATAATGATAAAAGTCACTCTTATGCACTTGTCTTGCCAGCTGATAAGATAAATCAACATGACATTTATTAGCAGCTAATTGCGAACGTGAATCTGGCTGCTCACCGATATGATAAGCATGAGTACCTGCAGAATCTATTTCAAACAAGCACCCAACACCACGCTTTTCCATTTGTGACTTAAAAGCACCCTCTGCCGTTGGCGAGCGACAAATATTACCCATACATACAAATAAAATTTTTGTTTTTTCTTTACTCACCTGTCTTATGTATTGATAAAATTAACACTTATTATACCAATGTGTTTATTAGCCATGTCCAACTCACTGTTACAATCTGCAAAAAAAGTCATTTTAACTGAAGCACAAGCTGTAATGATGCTAGCCGATGGGCTTGATCAAAGTTTTATCGATGCTTGTCAATTAATCCAAAATTGCACTGGCAAAGTGGTATTAATTGGCATGGGAAAATCTGGGCACATTGCGGGCAAAATTGCTGCAACATTTGCTTCTACTGGCACCCCTGCCTTTGCTGTTCATCCTGGTGAAGCAGGGCATGGTGATTTAGGCATGATTACACAAGAAGATGTGGTGATTGCTATTTCCTACTCTGGAGAATCTGATGAAATTATGACCTTAATACCAATCATTAAACGTCTCGGTATTTTAATCATTGGCATGACAAAAAATGTAAACTCCTCAATTGGTAGGATCAGTAACGTGCATCTTGATGTCAGTGTTGAAAAAGAAGCCTGCCCACATAACTTAGCCCCAACTTCTTCAACCACGGTAGCTTTAGTCATGGGTGATACACTAGCAATTAGCTTATTAATCAATAAAGGTTTTAGTGTAGATGATTTTGCCCGCTCACACCCATCAGGTACATTAGGTCGTCGCTTGTTAACCCTTGTCAGTACCATTATGAAAATAGGGGATGATATACCTATCGTTAGTGCTGATACTAAATTGCTAGACGCCTTATTAATAATGAGTCAAAAAACCTTAGGCATGGTATTAATTACCAACAACAACAACATTTTAAAAGGTATTTTTACAGATGGTGATTTAAGACGTGTACTTGAAACATATCCTAATATTCAAAGTCTAACCATTAGCAAGGTTATGACGCCTAATTGCCAATCAATCTCAAAAGACAGGCCTGCCATGGCGGCAGTGCAAATGATGGATGAATTTAACCTAAACTCATTACCCGTCGTTGATGACAACAACCAAGTCGTTGGCGCTATCAATACTCATACCCTAATGCAAGCAAAAATTATTTAAAAAATCTTTAATTTATTAGCCGATCTATACCCCACCAAATTCCAATTAAAGAAATGACAATTGAGGTTGGGACAATAGCTATTTTTTTATAATCTAAATTGAGTGATTTTACAAAAAATAAGAGTGATACCACGCTTAATACAATCAAAATTTGTGCCAATTCAACACCGATATTAAAACTGATTAGTGTAATTAAAAAATTGTCTGATGACATTTCAAAACTTTTTAGCATATTGGCAAAACCTAGGCCATGCACAAGTCCAAATAAAAATACGATAATACTTTTTCGCTTGATGGACTGATTAGGTAACAAATTTTCAATCACCACGTAAGCAATTGAAAAAGCAATCAATGGTTCAATAATTCGCTCTGATATTTCTACAATACCAAGCATTGCTAAGCCCAATGTTAAAGTATGTGCTAACGTAAAAACGCTGACCAATAATAACAATCGTCGCCACATTAATGAAGACAATGCCATGCCAATAATAAATAGCATATGATCCCAACCTAATGGAATAACATGATCAAAACCAATGCTTATAAATTGTAGCATCCTTTGCATAGTTGTTATTGGTTCTAGGTCGTTAATATCAATCACACCACTTGTAACACCATTACGCAACCAACGCCACTGACTCCAATTATATTCACCCTCCTTATATACTTGATAACGCAATGCACTATCTCCATAGGCTTTATTGTATTGCCATGACAGAGTTTTTGGCCATTTTCTTAGCTGGGTTGAGTAAGTTAATAAAGTTTTTCTGGATCTTTTCTTATAGCCCACAATATCAATCTTTACTGAAGTGAGTGTTAACTGTTGAGGTTTTTCATTGATTGTTAAAAAAATATAATTTAAAAACTCAGTTTCAAAAGCCTTGAATTGTTCTCTCAAATCATCCGCTATTAATGAACGAAGTGTGTCATATTGTGCTGAATTTGGTGCATCTGTAGTATTTTTATATTGAGTGCTAATGCCAGTCATTAAAGCTTCAAGACTTAAATCAATCACAACGTCGACTTTTTTATCAGGATAAATTGAAATTTCCACCAAAGCAGGCCTGACCATATCTGCTATTGACACATCAATCAACAACCAAAATAAGGTGATGGCCTTAATCAAATACAACATTTATTTTTCTTATCTTAGTTTTGCACTTAATCTTATCCCAATCAACGTTCTCACAATGACTATTTTGACCAATAACGCATAGATTTTACAACCTGTATAAAAACCACAATTACCTCTAGCCACATAAATAACAAACACACCCACACTAAGTTAAACGTCAACCAAAAGGCACAAATTCAAAGCACAACTACGTCTGGATTTAAAAAGACGATATATCACATCAATCAAAGTGAAGATTATATAAATCAGGATAATCAATAAAATACCTGTATAAACACACACAACAGCATCATCAATATGTATAGGATCCTCGCCTAGATCGATAAATCAAAGGATTTTAATGGTATTTTTTTAGTTTACCTAACAACACCAGAGTAATATTTATCAAAAAAATTAAATCAACTTACCATCATAATTTTCAATACCAGGATTGTTGTTCACGCCCTTAATAGTTGGGTGATTAACTTTAGTCAAATTAAGATGCTTTTGTTTGCGTAAATAGTCTGCTGCCACATCCCACATTAAACGACCATTACCAACATTACTTACTTGTGCCCAACCTGATACTTTATAAAATTTATTCAGATCAATAGGTGTACCCTCATCATCTTTCATATTGCTAATACGCTGACCAAGGCCTAAAGCTGGATCAATCGTATAATCCATACCGCCCATACGCACCATGTCGCCACCTGACTGTAAATATGGATCTTGTACAAATAAGTTCTCAGCAATACCCTCTAAGATTTCTTTAAGTTGCGCACCTTTTAACTCACTCACATAGGTTTCACCATAAGTCATTGAAGTGTTGGTCATTAAATCTTCCATCGTTACGTTGTATCCTGCTGGCACACTTGTACCCCAACGCACACCTGCTGACATGGCAAAATTTGCATCGTGCTCTTCACGTAGAGAATTAACTAACACTTGATCCCAAGTACCCATAAAATTACCACGACGATATAGGGTTTGCTCAGTAGTGCATAATTTTTCTGTCAAAATTTCATCATAAGTTTTACCAATACGATCAGGATTGTTTAACATCTTAGCACTACGCGCTTCAACCACATCTTTATCATATCTAGTAGTGCGAATTTTATCAATAAACGACACCATAGCCGTATCAGGCTTAATAAAGTCAGTCAAAATAGGCAGCATTTTGTATTCATAACCCATGACTTTATGGTCTTTAATATTCAAATCCATGACGCCAATATACTTACCCGAACAACCTGCATTAGTAACAACAGTAACGCCACCTGCATTTTTAACTTCAACTGGCTTAGGCATGCCATCATGCGTATGACCACCAAAAATTGCATCAATACCGCTAATACGCGATGCCATTTTGATATCAACATCCATACCATTATGTGAAATTATAATAACTGCATCTGGTTTTTCATTTTTACGAATATCAGAAACTAATTCACTCATTTCATCCTCACGTAAACCAAACGACCAATCTGGAAAGAAATATTTTTGCGGATTAGCATTTGATGTTCTTGGAAAGGCTTGACCAATCACTGCAATACGATGACCGCCAACATTTTTGATCACATAAGGCTTAAATGGCAGCCCTTCATTCTCATCAAATAGACCATTGCCACCATACTTTTCAGTCATGGTGATGTACTCATCACCCATTAATGTGTCTTCTATAATACGTACATTTTGACCTAAAAAATCACCTTTAAAAAAGCTAATATTTTTTAGTGTTTCTTCTTCTTTATAAGTAAACTCCCAATGACCAACCATGACATCTACCCCTAAAATATTACAAGCTTCAACCATGTCAGCACCACGCGTCCAAAGTGAAGTGCCTGAGCCTTGCCAAGTATCACCACCATCTAAGGTTAGTGTGTTTTGTACACCATCTGCACTTTCACGTAATGAGTCTAGCACGGTTTTAATTTGACTAAAACCACCTGTCTTACCGTATTTAGCCACTAAATCTTCAAAGTTGTTGTAAGTAAAAGCATATGCATCGGCTGAACCTGCCTTAACGCCAATTTGCTTAAGTAACTTGTTACCCACAACATGTGGCAATTGTCCAAAGGTAGCGCCAAAGCCTAAATTAACATTGGGCTCACGAAAATAATTAGGAAGCAAGTTACCGTGAGTATCAGTGATATGCAAAATACGAGCATTGCCTGTTTTTGCCACTTCGTATCTATTATCTTGAGAAGACAACTTATCTGCATCATTCCCACAGCCACTAATCAAACCTGCTGCCGAACCAGCGCCCAATACTTTAATAAAGTCTCTACGTGTTAACACCATATACTTTCTCCCCAGAAAACTATTTGTTAAAAAAATGACCAAAATTTTAACTGATTTTTCACCTAGAAAGATATACTAAAAACAACATCTTTGTTCAAAATCAAGAAAAAACATTAGTTATGTGCAGAGTATAACGAAAAGTAGGCAATTTAAAGATAGTTTTATAAAAAATATTTACAGTCTCGCTATATAACTTGTAAAAAATCTTATAATACCTATTATGAATATTTCTCAGCTTTTAGCCAATATTGTACAAACTAAGATAGACATAGAGATAAAGGGCTTGTGTCTTAATGCTCAAAGCACACAACCTGGAGATTTGTTTATTGCACTTCAAGGGAAATTAACACACGGTGCTGATTATATCAACCAAGCAATCGACAAAGGCTGCGTTGCTATATTAGTTGACTCAAAAGAGATAGAATGTGTCATTCCATCTATTCGTATTGACAACTTATCTCAATATTTACAAACACTGGCAAATACTTTTTATAAAAATGCTATAAAAGTTAATATCATTAGTATCACAGGTACGAATGGTAAAACTTCTGTTGCCTACTTTATCTCGCAATTACTAACCAAACTTGGGATTAAAAATGGTTTAATTGGCACTTTAGGTATCACTCATAGTCAACAGTTATCCCTTAATACAACGCCAGATATTTTGACGCTTTACCAAGTATTAGATAATTACTATCAAAACAATATTCATCACGCCATACTTGAGGTTTCTTCACACGCACTCACTCAAGATAGAATTGCTGGATTGAATATTAAACAAGCAATATTTACCAATCTTACTCAAGATCATCTTGATTATCATCACACACTTGATAAATATCAAGCAACCAAAGAAAAATTATTTGTTCTTGATACTGTTGAATCTGTTATTCTTAACCAAGATGATAGTCATTACAAACATTTTCTAAATATCACTAAAGATAAAAAACGAATCAGCTACTCTCTAGGTGATTTTGACTCAATCAAAACCATTGAACAAGGCTTTTTAGTGCAATTAGACCATTATGTTTTTGAAATCCCATTTTTAGGTGAGTTTAATTTACTGAACATTTTGGCAGCATTGAACAGTGTTGAGGCGCTTGGATTTAAACGTGATGATATTATTCCGCTATTTTATCAACTATTGCCACCACCTGGTAGAATGCAAAGAATTGAGCCTCATCTTGCTTGGATAGATTATGCCCATACACCTGATGCCATCGGGAATGCCATCACCACTTTGAAAAAACACTATCCAAACTTCAAAATTCGTATTGTCTTTGGTTGTGGCGGTAACCGAGACAAAGATAAACGCGCAGAAATGGGCAAAATTGCCTCAAATCTAGCGGATACTATTATTTTAACCAATGACAACCCTAGGTCTGAAAATCCAAAAACCATTATTGAAAACATCTTAAGTGGCATTGACGATAGTTACAAATTAGACATTATTGAAAATAGACAGCTTGCTATCGAAACGGCAATCACAACACTCAAAGAAAATGAATGCTTACTAATTGCTGGCAAAGGACATGAAACCATACAACAATTCTCTGATAAAACAATCTACCTAAATGACTTAGAAATTGCACAAAATAGCACTAAAGCTATTTAACCTTTAATTGGAAAAGTCTTACTTACTAATGAAAATTAACAAATAAAGTCTCTGATTAGAAATAATTTTTCCTGTTTAAAAAACAAAACAATAAACTAACACCAATATTTCTACCAGAAATTGCTACTACTGTTACAACATTATTTACCATTTAGTGCATTTTAATTCAATAGCTATACTATCATTCAAACGTTTTCCAATTAACGCATTGTAATTATTTTTTTGTACTTTAAGTTCCGCTAATATTAATACTATTTTTTATGTTGTTTTATTAAACCACAATATCAAAATATATATCACTCTGTGTATATACTGACAAAGATAGTAAATCTGCCAAATACTAATATTTTTATTTTTTCCTCCTATTGTTGTATTGATAAAAAACTATTATAGTAATATTTACTATAATAGTTTTTGAGTTATACAGTTTAAAAACAACGTATGAAAAAGGAACATCGCAATTAGCATTGGCATTAGAAATGGAATATGAATCTGTTAGTATTTTCTCTATGCTTAAAGTTGGTGCAAAAGATAAACATTTTAATATTGAACATTTATTAAAAATCTCTAAAATTTTGCAAATAGATGTTTGTTGTCTCTTTGAAGACGTTTTATAATGGAACAAACTAATCATAGGCCCTCATGCTGCAAACTACCACAAGCACCATTGCCAAAATATTAAAAACAGATTGTACTACCAATGTTGAATTTAAAGACGTTTGTACTGACACTCGCAAACATATGAATGGTGCACTATTTTTAGCTTTGACTGGCGACAACTTTGATGCGCATGACTACATTGATCAAGCACAACAAATGGGTGCAGTGGCAATTGTTGCTAACAAACCTGTAAATAATCAGTTACCAACATTAGTGGTAGACGACACACAAATTGCACTGAATACAATTGCCAGTTGGCACCTTAAAAACATCAAGCCTATCGTTATTGCTATTACGGGTAGTAACGGCAAAACTACCACTAAAAACATGCTGGCAAATATCTTAAATTTGCAAGCACCAACGCTAAAAACTCAGGGTAATTTGAATAATCATCTGGGCGTACCAATGACATTATTGACACTGGAAGAGCAACACCAATATGCAGTGATTGAAATGGGGGCTAATCATTTGGGAGAAATTGCACATCTTTGCTCCTTAGTTAATCCTAATATTGCCATTGTAACCAATACACTTGATGCGCACATTGGTGAATTTGGAGGATTTGATAATTTAGTCAAAGCTAAAGGTGAGATTTACTCAAATAACTCGCATAACATTGTTAATACTCAAGACACTTTTACGGGTGACGTTAGTTTTGGAAAAGGTGGTGATATTTTTGCTAGCAAACTTGTTAATAATAAATTTGATTTAAACATTTATAAGCAAAAAATATCAGTCACACTTAATTTGATTGGTACGCATAACATTGAAAATGCCTTGGCAGCTAGTACCTGTGCTTATGCACTAGGGATTGATATCAATCTAATCAAGCAAGGCTTGGAAGTAACGAAGGCAGAACATGGCAGGTTAGAGGTTATCAACACAAAAAAATTTAGAATTATTGATGACACTTACAATGCCAATCCACATTCCACGACTACTGCACTTAAAGCATTACAAGATTTTTCTGGAGAAAAAATTGTCGTACTTGGCGCTATGAGAGAATTAGGTAATGATTCAGAGGAACTCCACCTTAAAATCGGCCAATTAGCCAAAAAATCTGCTGATACTTTTTATAGCTATGGTAAGCTAACACAGCACTACTATGGTATTCACTTTGACAGCAAACAACAATTAGCCAACCACCTGTTAGCCAATCATGTTCACGCTACTGTACTAATAAAAGGTTCTAGAACAGTAAAGATGAATGAGCTGGTTGATTTACTAAAAAA
Source organism: Candidatus Ruthia magnifica str. Cm (Calyptogena magnifica) (assembly GCF_000015105.1). Classification (NCBI taxonomy): domain Bacteria; kingdom Pseudomonadati; phylum Pseudomonadota; class Gammaproteobacteria; family Pseudothioglobaceae (SeqCode); genus Candidatus Ruthturnera; species Candidatus Ruthturnera calyptogenae. The sequence continues at coordinate 178,745 of NC_008610.1, read as the reverse complement.
ATAAACTCAAATCACCTTGACCTTTAATATAAATATAGCGATAATAACGCCCTTGATGCGCTCGTAGCTCAATTGGATAGAGTACTCGGCTACGAACCGAGCGGTTGCAGGTTCAACTCCAGCCGAGCGCACCATATATTTTTCAACACTTGTCATAACAACCAATCTATGACCACGATTCCAAACATTCTAACCCTGTCAAGAATTTTTCTAATTCCAGTGTTTGTAAGTTTATATTATTTCCAACCTGCTTACTCTATAATGCCTGTGTTTACTTGGATTAATTTTTTGCTTACGGGTACTTATGTACTTATTAGTGCAACTGATTATTTTGATGGTTACCTAGCAAGAAGGCTAAATATGACCTCACAACTTGGTGCTTTTTTAGATCCTGTTGCGGATAAGCTTATGGTTTCCACTGCACTCATCCTCTTAGTGGACTTTTACCCAACTGACACACATTGGTATATTAGCGTTTGTGCTCTTATTATTATTTCACGTGAAATTTTAGTCTCAGCACTTAGAGAATGGATGGGAGCTATTGGACAAAGATCAAATGTCAGTGTTTCTTGGATGGGTAAAGTGAAAACTTTTGTACAAATATTTGCCATTTTATTTTTGTTATATCAGCAACCTTTTTTTGGACTGCCAAGTTTTAAAATCGGTGTTGTTTTATTATTAATAGCAACTTCTTTAACCTTATGGTCCGGGTTTATCTATCTAAAAGAAGGGCGTAAAACTTTTAATAATTAATGCAAAGCCTGACTTGACTATTATCTAAAAAACACTATAATTCATCACCTATGCGGGAATAGCTCAGCTGGTAGAGCGTCACGTTGCCAACGTGAATGTCGCGAGTTCGAATCTCGTTTCCCGCTCTAAATTTAGAGATTAAGTTTTCAAAAAAAGATTAATATAAGTCTTTTTATTATCGCCTTTGTAAGTTTTAACATGGCTGGGTAGCAAAGCGGTTATGCAGGGGCCTGCAAAGCCTTATAGACCGGTTCGATTCCGGTCCCAGCCTCCAACTTTATATTTAATTTTTGTATTCTAAATCAAGTATTTAGAATACAATTCTTCTTAACCCAAGAAAGCATATACTACTTTAATGCCTTAAGTCGCAGGCGCAATGCATTAAGCTTGATAAATCCAGCTGCATCTTTTTGATTGTATGCCCCTTCATCATCCTCAAAAGTAGCGATTTTTTCACTGAATAAACTATCCTTAGATTGTCGACCTACAACAGTGACATTGCCTTTGTAGAACTTAAGACGAACAATACCATTGACTATTTCTTGAGTATTATCAATGGCAGCTTGTAGCATTTTGCGCTCTGGTGCAAACCAAAAGCCGTTATAAACCATTTCGGCATATTTGGGCATGAGTTCATCCTTAAGATGTGCTGCTGCTTGATCAAGGGTGAGTGATTCCATAGCGCGATGCGCCTTTAACATGACAGTTCCTGCAGGTGTTTCATAACAACCACGAGATTTCATACCCACAAAACGATTTTCTACAATATCATTACGACCAATGCCATGCGCACCTGCACGTTTGTTTAAATCTTCCATCACTGAAGCGGGACTCATTGTTTTGCCATTGATGGCTATAATGCCGCCTTTTTTGAAAGTAATCTCAACATATTCTGCCTTATTAGGTGCATTTTCAGGTGAAACTGTCCAACGCCACATATCTTCTTCAGGCTCTGCCCAGGGGTCTTCTAAAATACCACCTTCATAAGAAATATGCAATAAATTTGCATCCATTGAATAAGGGGATTTTTTTAATTGTTTTTTATAATCAATTTCAATACCGTGCTTTTGTGCATAGTCCATTAAACTTTCACGTGAGGACAAATCCCATTCACGCCAAGGCGCAATGACTTGTATATCTGCGTCTAATGCATAAGCATTTAACTCAAAACGAACTTGATCATTACCTTTTCCTGTTGCGCCGTGGCTAATTGCATCTGCGTCTTCCTGATGGGCAATTTCTACTAAACGCTTAGAGATAAGCGGACGAGCAATGGAAGTGCCTAATAAATATTCACCTTCATAAATGGCATTAGCTCGAAACATCGGAAATACAAAATCACGTACAAATTCTTCACGTAAATTTTCAATATAAACCTCTTTGACACCCGCGGCTTTTGCCTTAGTGCGTGCAAGCTCTACCTCCTCACCTTGACCAATATCAGCTGTAAAGGTAACCACTTCACACCGATAGGTATCTTGTAGCCATTTAACGATAATGCTTGTATCTAGTCCGCCAGAATAGGCGAGTACCACTTTTTTTATATTTATTTTGTTCATGTTTTCCTTTAATGTTAAAACTAATCTCAGCTTTAACCTTATTCTTATAACCCCAACGATGTGTAATTTTATCGTCTGTTAAATTGCGGATATCAGTAAAGAAGTAAATTTTACCTAAAGCATCCATTGGCTTCTACAATTACTTCAATAGATACTTTACCCTTAATTAATTTGACAAAAATAGTATTTAATATATACCCATGTAGCCAGCTTGCTAAGATAGCATTAGCCAAAAAATCCTAATAGTAATAATGTATATATTTCCATCATTTCATCCAGTTAATTATATGCAAATCAATTTCATCTTCATCCGATACGTACAGAAATACCTAATAAATATACAGTTTCTACATCTTCACTAATGAGTACCAATCATACAAAAGTCGATAAACATACGTGCTTGGTAACCAATTAAATTTATTAACCCAATTTTGGCTAATGATTAAACAATTTGGTACTAGTTATTGACATATCTCAAGTGAAGGCATTGACAACTTTATTCGTCTATATGGCAACCAAATCATATCAGTAAAAAAATATCACCTGTATCTTCATCTTCAAGCTTATGAAAGCAGCAATGTCTACAATTATCGCATAAGAACCCTCACTGTGTGTCATATCTTCTAATGCAAAAATTTGAAACACTGTTTATTATTAAAAATTTATAAATTAGCAATTAAATATAATAAAATACGTTTACCTTGTTGGCTGCCCTTTTGTGCTGTTACGTTTGCCCAATAATAAGCCTTGTTGTGATCTATCTGTACACCAATACCATTCATATACATGATAGCTAAAATATTTTGCGATTGAATAATGCCTTGATTAGCAGACTGGCGCATGAGTATAAATGCCGCTCTATTATCTTTACGCACAATCCCATCCTTACTATAAAGTGCACTTAAATTATATTGAACAATAGGGTTATTTTGCCCAACACTGGTCAGCAATATTTCCAAATTAGTATTTAATTTAGTATTATAATTAAGCGACTTAGAAATTTCATCTTGACTGGGAATAAGACGATCTATATTGCTAAATAGTTGCTCGTTTAAATTAATAGTCGACTGTTGTGGCGTCTTTACCATAATTGGTTCAATAATAACTATTGGCTTAATAATACTTTGATGAATAACACTTTTTTCTTGCTTATTCTGCACTACTTTTTGTGATTTGGATGATAACTTTTTCAACAATTTAACTGTTTGATTGCTTGCAATTAATGTCCAATATAGAGCTTTAATATCACTTTGTTTGACCAAATAACCAATTCGATACAATGCTGACAATCTGACTTGTGCATTAACAAAACCTTGATTTGCAGACTTTTTATAATAATCTAACGCCTTACTAGAATCTCCTTCACGCTCATAAAAATCAGCTAAGTAAAATTGTGCTTCAGGGTCAAATTGATTGGCTGCTGCTTCATACCAACGCTGTGCTAATGTTAAATCTCTATCAACGCCAATACCCACATCGTATAACTTAGCAAGATTGAGTTGTGCTGCTCTATATCCCAATAATGCTGATTTTTTATACCAATGCAATGCTTGTTCTAAATCTTTATCAGTCCCTAGAGCATAATAATAACTATTAGCCACATTAAATTGTGCACTTACATAACCTTGTTCAGCCACCTGTAAATACCAATAAAAAGCCAATTTATCGTCTACTATTACATTAATACCATTATGATACATATTAGCTAAACTAAATTGTGATCTAGCATCACCAAGCTTAGCTGATTTTTTTAATTGGGTTAGTAATTGTTTAACAGACAATGGTGCATTTAATTGAGGTGCCTCTAATTGCTGTTGGACAGCTTGGTTATCATTAATAGGTTGTAGAATTTGCAATGCCTGTATTGGAAAAGAGAATAAAAGAACAAGGTAGATAAGTTTAATCATGAGTTTTTTGTTTTTAACTAATTAAAATCATCCATATTTTATATCTGAGTTTAACTAATTTGTGTTAATAATCGATTAATACCTATCGCCACACCAGAGCATTGAGGTAAAGACTTGTTAAGCTTAGATAAAAATGACACACCAATCTGCGATATAGGCTTACCAAGCTGCTTTCGTTTGATAGTTTCACACGTAAAAACTTGCTGGTATTCATCCTTGGTTTGCAACTCATCATAGCCATTTGCCACTTCAATCCCATTTAAATACAACTCAAAACGGTGTGCTACCTGATTTTTAACTTTAGCAAATGCAGATTGTGATTTAGGATAATCATAAATAAAACATAGGGGTATATTTTTTAATTTCGGTTCAACTAAATGCACAAATAGCAACATTTGTAACTCTTCAATCCATGCAAAATCAGTACTCAAGCCTAATTTCGAGGCGATTACTTTAAGCACATCAAAATCAGTATTTAAAACATCAATATCTGCATATTGACTAAAAACTTGAGCATAGGATAATTGATGCACTTTGTCTTGAATTCCTAATGTTTGTAACAAATTAACCATATCAGCCATTAACTGATTAATATCAAAACCAAGACGGTAGTATTCAAGCAAAGTAAATTCATTAGAATTATGCTCACCGTATTCGTTATCACGAAATACTTGACAAATTTGATAAATATCCCCGCTTCCTTGAACCAGCAATTTTTTCATTTCTAACTCTGGAGAAGTGTGTAGATATTGAGTGTTTTGCATGCCAATATTAGCATTCACACTCAATGAAATACTGTCAATATAAGCATCACTCGTTGGTGTGTTTATCAGTGTTGGTGTTTGAACTTCTAATACTGCTTGTTGCTCAAAAAACTGTCTAATTTTTTGAATAACTCGCTGTCTTTTAATCAGCGCTATATTACCTTGCATGCTTTAATCATTAAATAAAAATTCCATTTTCTAACATAGATATTATAAGAAAAAAATTACCACTATGCACGACCTACATATTCATTAGTACGTGTATCTACTTTCACTTTATCACCAATATCAACAAAAAGAGGCACTTGCACCACAACCCCTGTGTTCATTGTAGCTGGTTTACCACCTGTCCCCGCAGTATCGCCTTTTAAGCCTGGATCAGTATTGAGTACTTCAAGAATAACATGATTAGGTGGGATAACTGAAATAGGATTATCATTCCAAAGCGTAACCGTGCACATGTCCTGCTCAACCAAATAACCTTTAGCATCATTCATAGTAGCATTATCAATAGTATATTGCTCAAATGAATCTAGATCCATAAAATTCCATGTATTACCATCATTATAAAGATATTGTAAATCCAACTCCATCACATCAGCACCTTCTAAAGTCTCGCCAGACTTAAAAGTTTTAATCAGTGTTTTACCAGTAATTAAATCTTTAAATTTAACTCGATTAAACGTTTGTCCCTTACCAGGTTTAACAATTTCATTATTCACAATCGAACAAGGATTACCATCTAAAATGAGTTTTAAACCGTTTTTGAATTGGTTAATAGCGTAATTTACCATTTTTTAAAAAGTTTGTGTGTAAAATTGTTAGACGCTTTATTTTACTCATTATTTATGCACATACACGAATACCAAGCTAAAACATTATTTAGATGTAGAGACATTCAAATTCCCAAAGGTATTCTTATTGATAATACCACCAAGATCAACGACGTTTGCAAGGCTTTGGGGGGTGATGTTTGGGTCGTTAAAGCTCAAATCCATGCAGGGGGACGCGGCAAGGGTGGTGGTGTTATTTTCTGCCATAGTATTGAAAAAGTTGAACGTGTATGTAATCAATTATTAGGCTCGAAACTTATCACGCCACAAACAGATGCTAAAGGATTGCCAGTGGGTCAGTTATTAATTGAAGCGAAACAAAATATTGAACGTGAATTATATCTTAGTTTGTTGATTGATAGGCAAACACACAAAATTACTGTTTTGAGCTCTACTAAGGGCGGCATGGATATTGAAAAAGTTGCCAGTAAAACGCCTGATAAAATTATTAAATTTGGCATTGATCCACTGGGCAGTTTATCTGTGCAAGATTGCACCTTTTTGGCAAAAAAACTAGGGTTTAATACTGAACTCACCAAACAATTTAACAATACTCTTTTGAGCTTGTATGAAATTTTTACTCAAAAAGATGTCAATTTGATTGAAATTAATCCACTTATTATTACTCAAGAAAATAAATTATTAGCACTTGATGGCAAGATTGATTTTGATGATAATGCGCTGTATCGCCATAAAGATATCGCCAAATTGCGTGATATTTCACAAGAAGATGAAAAAGAAAGACTTGCCAGTGAATATCAACTTAACTACATTTTGTTTGATGGTAATATTGGTTGCATGGTGAATGGCGCAGGATTGGCAATGGCAACAATGGATTTAATTGAGCATTTTGGTGGCTCGCCTGCTAATTTTTTAGATGTGGGTGGTGGAACAACTGCTGATAGGGTTGCTAAAGCTTTTGAACTAATTCAAACTGAGACAAATGTTAAAAGTATTTTGGTGAATATTTTTGGTGGTATTGTGCACTGTGATTTAATCGCACAAGGTATATTACAAGCCATAAAAACAGTTGGCCTGACTCTGCCAATTGTAGTGCGTTTGGAAGGCACTAATGCTCCAGAAGGATTAAATCTACTTAATAAGTCTAAATTTAATATTCATGTAGAATCTGATTTAACTAAAGCCGCTATAAAAATTGTGAAGCTGACTAAATGAGCGTTCTAATTGATAAAAATACACGAGTAATCACCCAAGGCTTTACAGGCAAACAAGGCACATTCCACTCCGAACAATCTATTACCTATGGTACACAATTTGTCGGTGGCGTAACACCAAACAAAGGTGGGCAAAAGCACCTAAATTTTCCTGTTTTTAACACAGTAGCAGAGGCGATGAATGCAACAAATGCTAATGCAAGCATGATTTACGTACCACCTCAATTTGCTTATGTCTCAATACTTGAAGCTATTGAAGCACAAATGCCCGTGATTGTTTGCATTACCGAAGGTATTCCTATACAAGATATGCTTAAAATTAAAGCTATATTAAAAACATCAGATTCAATTTTAATTGGTCCTAACTGCCCAGGAGTCATTACACCCGATGAATGCAAATTAGGTATTATGCCTGGTAACATTCACCAAAATGGCAGTGTTGGCGTCATATCACGCTCAGGTACACTCACTTACGAAGCCGTACATCAAACCACTCAGTCTGGACTTGGACAAAGCACCTGCATTGGTATTGGCGGCGACCCTATTCAAGGAATGAGTTTTGTTGATTGCCTAGCCCTATTTGAAATGGACCCACAAACCCAGTCTATTATTATGGTGGGTGAAATTGGTGGTTCAGCTGAAGAGGAAGCGGCAGAATACATCCAATCTAACGTATCCAAACCTGTGGTATCTTATATTGCAGGGCTGAGTGCGCCAAAAGGTAAACGTATGGGACATGCAGGTGCAGTTATTAATGCTAGCACTGGTAAAGCCATCGATAAAATCAACGCCTTAAAAAAAGTCGGTGTCGCAATTGCTCCAACGCCTGCAACTATGGGCAAAACCTTACTTGAAATATTGGCATGAAAAACCCCATTGTTGTATTAGGTATTGGTGAGTTAGGAAGTGTTTTCTCTCGTGCCTTTTTAAAAAATAATTACCCTGTTTACCCCATCACAAGACAAACCAATATTGATAAGTTGGTAAATACTATAAGCCCAGAATTTATCTTAGTTTGCACAGCAGAAGCTGATTTACAAAATGCACTTCAATCTATTCCTAAACAGTGGAAAGATAGGGTTGTTATGATGCAAAATGAACTCCTGCCTCGTGATTGGCAAACACACAACTTTATAAATTCCACTGTGATTTCAGTCTGGTTTGAAAAAAAGAAAGGCATGGATTCTAAAGTATTAATTTCATCCCCTACCTATGGAAAAAAAGCACAAATCCTAATTGATTCTTTAGCTTTGATTGATATTCCCGCCCATACGCTTAACTCTGAAAAAATGCTATTATTTGAATTAGTTTTAAAAAATCTCTACATTCTAACCACCAACATTGCAGGGATAGCCATTGAAAAAGGCGCAACGGTTAATGACTTACACAATCAATATTTAAACTTAATGCGTGATGTATCAAGCGATGTATTAAAACTTCAAAGCGCACTCACAGGTAAATCTTTTAATGAAAGAGATTTAGAGCAAGGCATGATTAAGGCCTTTGAAGGTGATTTGACACACAATTGTATGGGCAGATCTGCACCTGCAAGATTAAAGCGTGCACTTGAATTGGCAAAAGTATTTAATTTATCTGTACCAACACTAGAAAAAATTGAAAGCAAATATTTTTAACTGCCGTCTTGGTAAAAATCTTTCCAATTTTTTTTCTAAAGCTAGCAAACTAAAATCTCGAACCTCGAACTTTTTCTAAAAATTTTTGTTCCATAAAAAATACTTGAACCACAAGGAGAGAATACGTCATGTTGTACACAAATGATTTATGATTGTTCACAATCAACATAAGCTAAACTAGGGATTAATTGTTGGATTTCATTAGAAAAATTAGCCTTAATTTGTAGCTTGATAATTTGGTAAAAGTAATTTCTATAGGTTCAATCTCTAGGATGATTAACTTATTTTAATAAATCATTTTTTTACAGAAGCATCATACACCTATAAGAGAAAAATCGATATTTTTGATTAATGGCATGTTGATAAATATCCATCATTTGTGTACGTTCTATAAAGACATTTACTAGTACTTTAATGTTGTCAGTTTTGACAGGAATAAGTGCACCTGGCACCTACATTAACATGAAGTGTAACAAATGATTAATCAATGCTTTATTTTTTAAAGAATTTAAAAGTTCATTATAAAAATATAGCCATAAAGTTGAAGTTACTACTGCGCTATTTTAGGATACGATAGAGGTTTAAATCTTGGGCTTTATCTACTCTTTCGATAAATGGATTAGATATGAATATTATAAAATAAATCAAGTAAAAAATTTGTTTCAAATATTAGCGTATAAAACTGTTGTTCTTTTGCTAAAATTTAATGTGAATGCCATATTTTTTCTAAAATAATATAACTATCGACTTTAGACACTTTGCTGGTTCTAATCATTACCAATCCTAGATTTTCATCTAAAAGGCATTCAATTCATTACTTTTACACCAAACCAAATAAGCATGCTAGAATAACTTCGGTATTATTCATTAATCTGTTTTATTTTTGTGTGAATTTTTGGCGATAAGAGAAACGAACAAATCAAAACCCTTTAATTGCATGGTGTTTTGCTAAGTAAGCAAGGCTCGTTTAGTAATTCTAAAACTTGATAAGTAGCCGTAACGATAGCACGAGGGGTAATAGTTGCGCCAGTAAACGCATCAAATACACCCCCGTCTCGTTTCACTTTCCAATTTTCCATGCTTGGATTTGAAAGCGAAAGCCCAAAAAATTGCTCAATCCAATTTGATTTTTTGAGTTCAATTTTATCGCCCAAGCCTGGAGTTTCTTTATGTATTATAACACGAACACCTAGGAGTTTTTTGTCAACACCAACGCCTGTTAATAGACGGATATCACCATTATATCCATTTGGGTAGGTGTGTTCAATTAAATAGGAAAATATTTTATGATTCTTTTTTGCTGGATAAATATTAACAACTTGTGTTACATTATGTAATTTAAGCGTTTTAGTGTATTGATCTGCCAATATATCATTACTATAATCACTAACTAACTCACCCAAACGTTGAATTAATAATTGCTTTTCATTATAAGTAATCACATCTTTGGTGTTAGTTTGTGTAAGTGAGACAAAAAATACACTCACCACCGTAAATACAAACAACAAAGCTCCTGATTTTAAAATAGCATGTAACATTATCGTCCAAACACCTTGGGTTGCGTAAAGCTATCAATAAGTGGTACAGTCATGTTTATTAATAATACCGCAAAGGCGACACCATCAGGATAGCCGCCAAAAGTACGGATGATAACAATTAACACGCCTATCAAAAAGCCATAAATTATTCTGCCTTTAGGTGTGGTGCTGGCAGACACTGGATCGGTTGCAATAAAAAATGCGCCTAACATCGTACCACCAAGCATAAGATGATTCTGAGTGGGCAAGTATAAATCAGTATTGCCAACAAACAATAATATTGAACTAATTACAATGCCTACTAAAAAAGCCACTGGAATTTGCCAAAAAATAACTTTTTTTAAAAATAAATACAAACCACCAAATAAAAACCCTACATTAATCCATGCTTGAGAGGGTGAATGTAATTCCAATTGTTGAATTGAGCCTACGAGTGACAAACCGTTTTTTACCTCATCCAATTTTGTTGCACCACTAATTACATCAATATTGCTTAAATCAAATATCACTTTTAAAGCTTGAGTAAAACTTAAAAAATCAACCTGCCAAGTGCTCATTTGTAGCGGATAAGAAATCAATAAAAATACGTAGCCTAGCATGGCAGGATTAAATAAATTATTACCCAACCCGCCATACAACTGCTTACCAAAAATAATCGCAAAACTCACACCCATCACAATCACCCACCATGGTGCAATACTAGGAATAGAAATGGCTAGTAAAATTCCTGTGAGTACTGCCGAGCCATCACTAATTGAGTTGATAATATCACGATTTCTAAGTGCTATAAATACTGATTCAACTACAATAGCTGTTACCGCTCCCAGCGCTATTTGCAACAAAATACCCCAACCAAAGAAATAATAAGCTACCATCACACCTAATACTAAAGCATAAATTACTTGACGCATCATCCATGAAGTTGAACTAAATATTGGTGTCATCATTTTTTATTCTTTGTTTGTTGTACTCGCTGCACTGCCTCAGCAATTTTTTGTTTTTGAGACTGATCTTTTACCATTTTTTCTTTTAAGGCTTTTTTTTTATCTACCATCATTTGAGCACGCTCAAGCTTATTGCGCTCTAGACGATATTCCCTAAACTCAAATCTTTCTCTAGCAATGTTAATTCTATCCTGTTCACGAGTTTGTTGTTTGTTAAGTGTCTTAGCAAAAGAAAAATAGTTTGCTAGTGATATGTGGCTTGGACATACATAATCACAACAAGCACACTCAATACAGTCAGCTAAATTATAATTTAAAGCTTTCTCAATATTCTCACTCTTAGTATGCCAATAAAGTTGCTGAGGAAGTAGTTTCACAGGACAAACTTCTGAACATTTACCACAACGAATACATTCTTGAATGGCGGGCTTTTGTATATGATTACTCACAAAAATAGCATTGGTAATTTTACAAATAGGGGCTTGGATATCAGTCACATCAACACCCATCATCATACCTCCCATACGATAATCATGCGCTTTTTGACTAGGGCTGGCTATTGAAATAAGGCTTTCAAACGACGCACCCAAGCGCACCTCAAAATTATTAGGTTTAACACCACTACCTGTAACAGTAACAATACGTGATACTAATGGTTTATGATCAACTACTGCATCAAATACCGCTTTAGTAGTGGCTACGTTTTGGCAAACAATACCCTTATCTACAGCAAAACCTCCTGTTGAAATTTCAACACCAAGTAAAGCCTTAATTAGTAGTTTTTCAGCACCAGAGGTGTATTTAGTTGAAATTTGATTAATACTAATTCTGTCATTATGATTAAACATTAATAATGCTTGATAAGCTACTTGTTTATCATCCTCAATGGCAATAATCGCACGCTCTGCGCCACAAATATATAGCAAAATTTCAACACCACGAATAATTTCTCTTGGATAAAACTGCATCAAAGCATTATCACACATAACCCCTGGTTCACACTCAGTACCGTTAATAATTAAGGTATGACATTGTTTAATTTTACCCAGTTTAACGTGCGTTGGAAAGCCTGCACCACCCAAACCCACAATGCCTGATTTTTGAATACAATCAATCATGGTCTGTACTGGAGAATGCAAAAAATCAACACCGCAGCCTTCATTATCTATCCATTTGTCTTTATCATCAGATTCAATAGTAATACACTCAAATTTAACCCCTGATTTATGCGATATCACTTGCTTATCAATACTTAAAACTACACCAGAGATTGAAGCATGAATAAACACACCAAAACTGCCTTCAGCACTGGCAATTACCTGCCCAGTAAGCACATAATCACCAACACTCACGCAAGGCTTAGCATGCTCACCAATACACTGTTGCAATGATATGATTACTTTTTTTGGTAATGGTGCTTGGATAATCTCCATTTTATCCACTGGATAAGGATTCCTAATCACAATACCGCCATTAAATGAATAATCATCCATGTTTAACCTTGAATATATTGGATACAGTTATTTCTTGTACGTGAATACAATCAACAGGACACACAGGGATGCACAAATCACACCCTGTGCATTCATCAATAATCACTTGGGTCATCATCTTAGAAGCACCCAAAAATGCATCAACAGGACAGACCTGAATACACAAAGTACAGCCAATACAAACAGCCTCATCAACAAATACCACATGATTAGGCTTAAGCTCACCATGTTCGGCATTTAATACCAAAGTTTCAACCCCTAAAAGCTCTGCCAGAGCATCAGCGCCTTCTTGACCACCTGGTGGGCATTGATTAATTTTCGCCTCACCAATAGAAATTGCTTGTGCATAAGGACGACATCCAGGATAATCGCATTGGCCGCATTGGGTTTGCGGCAAAATTGCATCTATCTGGTCAACCAAAGGATTGGTCTTTAGTTTAAATTTAATCCCAGCATACCCCAGTATCGAACCCAATATTAATGTCAAAATAGAAAGAATTAAGACAGAATCAAACAACTCAGACAAGTCCAATAAAGCCCATAAACGCCATTGACATCAATCCTGCCGTAATCAGCGCAACAGGCGTGCCTTTAAAAGCTTCTGGAACATCTACCACATCAATCCGTTCACGCATGGCTGAAAACAACACCAACACAAATGAAAATCCAATAGCAGCCCCAAAACCATAAACGCCCGATGCTAAAAATCCATTATCTTGATTAACATTTAACAATGCCACACCTAGAACGGCACAGTTAGTCGTAATCAAGGGCAAAAATACACCTAAAGACTGATGTAAAATGGGGGATGTTTTATTAACTACCAATTCAGTAAACCCAACCACACCAGCAATAGTCACGATAAAAGAAATGGTTCTTAGATATTCTATTTCAAATGGAAGCAAAATATAAGTGTTGATTAAATAACTAAAAATACTCGCCAAAGTTAGTACAAAAGTCGTAGCAAAGCCCATACCAATTGCAGTATCAATCTTTTTTGAAACCCCCATAAACGGACACAAGCCCAAAAACTTAACCAAGACAAAATTATTAACCAAAATCGTACTCACTAAGATTAAGACATACTCATTCATAATAAATCACACAAAGCATGACGAATACCATCTAATTCACCACTTATTATATTATTAATCTTAGCACTCACCCTGACCTTTGATAAAGAACGGATTTCATAAATACAAACATCTGAACCTTTTTTGAGTTTGCTGTCTTTTTACTAAAAAACGATAAGGCCGATTATTCTTAATCACTAAGCTTGAAAGCGGGACACAATCACAACAATTATAAATAGCGCCAGATCCTGATTGTCACTTAAAATAACGGTAAATCTTAATTTTTCAATTTCATCCATTTACGTAAGTTCAAAATTAACTTTGAACTTACTAGACACAAAATAGTCAATTTTCTAATTCTTTACTATTATTAATCACTAGTTAGTTTGGAAAAAATCAAATCGACTCACGCATACCTACCATGTTCGCCTGAATCATTACATTCTCCTATTTTATCAAATCACTTATGAATATTATAATGCAATATTAAAATTACATAACTACTTTTCCCAGTGCTTAAATAAATCGTCATTCTCTATAATTATTTGGTGTAATTTAAGCCCAATAATATGTCCAACCGCAGTTATTCTGCCAATCAATCATCACGCTAAATGCTACAAAAGATAACAAAAGTGAACACTAAATATAGTGCCAAACCACTTACTTAATAGGCTTAAACAAAGTCAATGAAGAGAAAAATAACAAATCAAAAACAATCTAAAAATAACTCCGTATTAGAAAAACCATACTCTTAATTATTTAGCCTATCCAACGACGATCCAACGTCTTGCCCGCTTGGGTACACAATACATGCATATAAATCATCGTTATTTGTATATCGCTTGCCTTATAAATATTGCTAATATCCGTGCCTATTTACAATAAGTACGTAGCAAACGAATACCTAAATATGTATACTGATACTTTTTTTAATCGCCACTTTAATGGCTTTGCTCATTGCTAAGCAATCAATATGATAGCGCCTATCAAACCCGCCTCCTCTGGGTCAGTTGCAATATTTCTATTAGAAAATACATATTGGTTCATTCACATCTAGTATAGTTGGGAATATGATTCTCAAAACAGAAAAAACCACATAACAAAGTGTTAAACTACACCTTATGTACTCAAAAATTAAAGAACTAAAAATCCTAACTCCTATCCCTATATTCCATACCTATCATTGTATCTGTATAATTCTTGTCAAGAATAATATTAACATCTAACCAATAAATACCCTTAATACAGCTAAATAAAAGATTCCTTAGGTCATTTATCTAATAATAAGTAAACCCATATTTAAGGCGAAATTTTTAAGTAACCTACAAAAAGTTTGATTCTATTGTGAGTGCTGCGTAAGGCAAAAGAAAAACAGGTAAATGGATAAATAAATCACAGACTGGTTAATGTCAGTGATTATGGTATTTTAGTGATTGTTAATCAATATAACCCGCTGACAAAGCTTAACTTGTGGAATATGATTGAAGATAGAGTAAAAGTTTTCTTACTACCGAATTTTAAACCAGAATGTAACTTAACTGTTACAGTTAATAATTCGCTTAAAGAAGAGTAATAGTAGATTACAATGAATTATTTGATATTGGAAATGAATTTTTTATTAATTACTAAAACTGTAAAAAGCGTGATAACACAAAAAGACAGTGCCAAATCGTAGAACGTTACTTACTCTTGCTTATCCTAGCCTTACTCAATACAAATATTTATGCTCCGTAATTTACAACAACTCAAGAAAGCCTATATAAAAACGCATTATTCTAAGCATTATAAAATCACCGGATGTAAAATAAACCAAATCAACATTTAATTATTACAAAATAAAAAATAGCGAACTAGTCATTGCTTCTTATGATGACAAAATTTTAATAAAAACTAAAAAGTAACTTTACAGTTATCTTGCTTACAATTAACAAAAAATATTGATAATAAAAAATCGTTCAGGTATTTGCTAGTGTAAATGGAACAAACTTTATTAGTATTTATTGTCATCGTATTATTCACAGTAACGGAGAACTAGTTAGTTATGGCAGTAAATTTTAAGTTAAAAAATACTTGTTAAATTTAGAACAAAATAACAATTCAAGACAAGCCATTTACAAATGATATGCGAATAGATTGTGCTTTTCTATTCTATTTGAAAATATTTGACAATTTTTCAGCACCTTGCTGAGCAATAATTTTATCTTTGGCTTCAACCATCACTCTGATAAGTGGCTCCGTACCTGAAACACGAATTAATACTCGACTCTCATCACCAAGTGTTTGCTCAACTGCAAGTTGAGTTCGTTGTAGTTTAGTATAATTTTTAAGGTTAATTCTTGCTTGAGTTTTGACATTAATTAAAATCTGTGGATACTTTTCCATTGATTGCTTTAACTTAGCAAGGCTGGATTGGCTTTTTACGAGCACCTCCAATACTTGCAAGGCAGAAATAATACCATCACCAGAGGTGGTTTTATTCAAGCATATAATATGTCCTGAACCTTCGCCACCTAATATTGAACCACTTTTTTGCATTTTTTCCATCACAAATCGATCACCCACGTCAGCTTCGATAAATTTAATGTCTAAATCTCTTAGTGCGTGATGCATACCTAAGTTACTCATTTTTGTACCGACCACTGTATTATTAACTAACCTACCTTGAGATTGCCAAGCCTTGGCGATAATAAATACTAGCTCATCGCCATCAACTAACTCACCATTTTCATCAATCATAATTAATCGGTCACCATCACCATCAAAGGCAATGCCCAAATCTGCCTTTGACTCTAATACGACTTGTTGCAAATATTTAGTGTCAGTTGCACCACAATGCTCATTAATATTAAAACCATCTGGCGTATTATTAATGATATTAATATTCGCACCCAGTTCTGAAAACACGCTTTGGGCAATATGATAAGTAGCACCATTTGCACAATCAATAACGATATTAAGACCTAAAAGACTTTGTGTTCTATCAAAAGTTGATTTACAAAATTCTATATAACGCCCAAGTGGTTGTTCATACCTATAGGCTTTACCAATTTTATCAGCACCTACGCTGATCATGGTTTCGGCTAATTTTTTCTCAATTTCGCTTTGATATTGACTGCTTAATTTAAGACCTTTAGCCGAAAAAAACTTAACACCATTGTCTTGAAAATTATTATGTGAAGCGCTAATTACCACACCAGCACTGGCATTATAAGTTTGTGTTAGGTAAGCAACTGCAGGTGTTGGCATCGGACCTAGTAAACCAACATCAACACCAGCAGATAAAAAACCCGCCTCAAGTGCAGATTCAAATAAATAGCCAGATACACGAGTATCTTTACCAATAATGACACTAGCTTTAGCTCGTTTAGCTAGTACTGAGCCAACTGCCCAACCTAATTTTAAGAAAAAATCAGCGGTAATAGGTTCAACACCCACCTTGCCACGCATACCATCAGTGCCAAAATAATTATCCAATTTACTATCCTGCTACGCTTTGTAAAACCTTAAATGCATCTTTAGTTTCTAAAACATCATGAACACGTACAATATCTGCACCGTTTTGAGATGCTATTATAGCGGTTGTTACACTACCAATCACTCTTCCATTTATGTTTCTACTATTAAGCATACTACCAACCATTGACTTGCGTGACATACCAACCAAAATCCTCAAACCAAAACTTTTAAACTCGTCAAGGCTTCGTAGGATTTCAAGATTATGATTGAATGTTTTACCAAAACCAAAACCTGGGTCTAGAATAATCTTATTTTGGTTAATACCAGCATTAATACAAGCCTCAACTCTTTGATCAAAAAAGTATTTGATTTCATCGATGACATTTATATAAACAGGATTGTTTTGCATTGTTTTAGAATTACCTTGCATGTGCATAAGGCATACGTCCTTACCAGTTGATGCCGCCACTTCAAGGGATGATTTGGCCTGCAAAGCACGTACATCATTAATCATACTTGCCCCTGCCTCAATGGCAAGTTGCATAATTTTTGCTTTTGCAGTGTCAATGGAAATTGGCACACTGATTAGCTTAGATAATACTTTAATGACAGGAATAACACGGCTGGCTTCGTCATCAGTTGACACTTTCGGTGCATTTGGTCTGCTTGATTCGCCACCAATATCAATCATATCAGCACCCTGCTCAATCATTAATTGAGCTTGATTGATGGCTTTGTCAATAGCAAGATATTGACCACCATCTGAAAAAGAATCTGGCGTTATATTAAGCACACCCATAATCATTGCATTAGTAGACTGCATCGTTACCTAGTAGGGTATGTTCAAAAACAGAAAAAATAAAATTAAGCGACTTGTTCGGTAGTACCTCCACTTAATGGTTTTTCATCAGAATCTTTATTGCCATTATTCAGCTCAACACCAGAACCTAACTCTATAGAAGCAACATCAGAGTCAACAATCACGGCTGATTCACGTATTGGTTTTCTATCCATCAAATCGTCAATTTGTTCTTTATCAATAGTTTCAAACTCTATTAAGGCTTTGCTCATTTCGATTAAAATATCTTTATTATCTTTTAGAATCTTTGAAGCCATTTGATAATTGCTGTCAATAATTTTACGAATTTCAACATCAATAACTTTGAAGGTATCTTCTGAAACATGCTTATGTTTAGTAACTTGTCGACCTAAAAACACTTCGCCCTCTTCTTCACCATACGCTAAAGGCCCTAGCGTCTCAGACATGCCCCATTGTTTCACCATCTTATGTGCAATTTCTGTTACACGTTCAATGTCATTACTTGCGCCAGTGGTTACGTTATCTGTGCCGTAAATCAACTCTTCTGCAATACGTCCACCAAAAAGTGAGGCTACTTGAGAATTTAATTTACGCTTAGAAATGCTATAACTGTCTTTTTCTGGCAAAAACATCGTCACACCTAACGCCCTTCCCCTTGGGATAATACTTACTTTATACACAGGATCATGCTCAGGTACCAACCGACCTACAATGGCGTGGCCCGCTTCATGATAAGCGATCATTTCTTTTTCAGTTTCATCCATTGCCATAGATTTACGTTCAGAACCCATCATAATTTTATCTTTTGCTTTTTCAAACTCTTGCATGCCGACCAATTTTTTACCTTTACCTGCTGCAATTAACGCAGCTTCATTGGTCAAGTTGGCAAGGTCTGCACCAGAAAACCCTGGCGTGCCTTTGGCAATATTGATTGATTTAACATTTTTTGCAATGGGTAATTTACGCATGTGGATTTTTAAAATCGCATCACGACCATTAATATCAGGCAAATCTACCATAACTTGACGATCAAAACGGCCTGGCCTTAATAAAGCAGGATCTAGCACGTCTGGTCTATTGGTTGCAGCAATCACAATCACGCCTTCAGAGCCTTCAAAACCATCCATTTCAACCAACATTTGGTTTAGCGTTTGCTCACGTTCATCATGACCGCCGCCCATGCCAGCACCACGTTGACGACCAACGGCATCAATTTCATCGATAAAGATAATACAAGGTGCATTTTTCTTTGCCTGTTCAAACATGTCACGTACACGCGATGCGCCGACACCAACAAACATTTCTACAAAATCAGAACCTGAAATAAAGAAAAATGGCACATCAGCTTCACCCGCAATTGCCTTAGCTAATAAAGTTTTTCCTGTACCTGGAGGGCCTACCAAAAGTACACCTTTAGGAATTTTTCCACCTACTTTAGTGAATTTGCCAGGGTTGGACAAGAAATCTACCAATTCACTCACATCGTCTTTAGCCTCATCAACACCTGCCACATCATCAAAAGTAGTGTCAGATTCATCCTTAGTAATCAAGCGTGCCTTGGATTTACCAAAACTCATTGGATTTTTCCCACCCATTGCGCCACCAGCACCCTTCATGGTGTAAAGAACAACACCAATTAATAATAAAATTGGCGCTAAGGAAATGATTAATTGCTTAAAAAATCCGTCTTTTTCAGGCGGTTTAGCAACCACATTAACGCCGTTGTTCAATAAATCGCCCATCAAGCCTAAATCACCCGGACTATAAGTTGAAAATTGTTCACCACCAACACCTACGCCAGTAATATTACTACCAGCAATCGTTACTTGGGATACATCACCTTGGTTAACACTTTGAATAAACTGAGAATAGGTAATGTCGTCTTTTTGATCACCCACTTGGAACTGACTAAAAATCGAAGTAAGGACACTGCCTAAAACCAACCAAAGTAATAAATTCTTAAACATAATGTAAAAAATATTGCAAAAAACAAGAGGGTTAATTATACCCTATTGTGCACTCATATATGGTCTGATGTCATTTTTTCAAGGTTTATCTACAAATAAATTCAAATTCTGTCATAATTATCATCTTAATTAATAGATACTTTTGAGTCATGTCAAAAATCAACTTATTAACCACCGCCATTATTATAATACTTCTTAGTTCTTGTGGATTTCATCCGCCATATAAAAACTCAGAAATAAACGCCTCTATTACCAGCAGCCGTAATAATGCTTTTGCTGATGAGTTACAAAAGCGCTTTAATCAAAACATACCTCAAACTCTAGTTGTTCAAGTGGGCACTGAAAATCAAAATCAACGTACGGCTTTATATACTTCGAATAATGAAGCTAGCAGTTATACACTAAGCTTAAGCATACCTATTAAGGTCTTTAATCAGCGTAAAAAACTATTACTATCTCAAACCTTCAATGCTAATACATATCTGAATAAGATGAACGTATCCCAAGCAAACAGACTGCAAATTGAAGAGGGTTACCAGCAATTGCGTCATTTAATTATCAAACAACTGTTAAGAAAATTATTTAAACTTAATGAAAATTAAACCGCAGCAACTTAATATTCAATTAGTCAACAAACTTGATACTATTTATTTTATTTTTGGTGCGGAAATATTACTCATTGAACAAAGTTTAGCGCAAATAAATAAAACAGCAAAAAAAGTTGGGTTTGACGAACGGATAAGTTTTGATATTGATGCTAATTTTGATTGGAATCAAATCTTTAGAGAAATCTCAGCCGTTTCTCTTTTTTCACCGAAATGTATTATTAAATGTCGACTAAAGACAGGGAAAATCGGCATTAAAGGTGCTAAAGCATTGACTGAAATTGCCAGCACTCTGCCTGATGATATTTTATTGATTGTTTCCACTGGAAAACTGGACATGGCACAGCAAAAGAGCAAATGGTTCAAAACACTAGAACAGCTTGGTACTGTTGTTCAGCACTTCGAAATGCAAAGCAATCATTTGGTTGATTGGATTGCAAATCATATGGCCGAATTAGGACTTGAGGCCAATACAGAAATTGCACAAAGTATTGCTTTTTGCACAGAAGGCAATTTGACTGCTTCTATGCAAGAAATTCAAAAACTAAAAATGGCTTATCCAAATGGTAAAATTAACACACAAGAATATCTTGAACAAGCTAATCAGCAATCTAAATACACTGTTTATGGCTTAATTGATGCAGCTTTATTTGGCAATAGTAATCAAGTTAATAAAATTTATCAAACCTTAATCTCTGATACGATTATGCCAATTCAACTAAGTAATTCCTTATACCTAGAAATTAAATCAATAATCGAGATGTCAGTTGAACTTATACAAGTGAAAAATATTAATATAGTCTTGCAAAATAATCGAGTTTGGAATAAAAGAAAACCTATTATTACCAATATATTAAAACGCCATTCTTATCAGCGTTTGCAAAAATTATTATTATCACTAGGACGTATTGATCGCTCAATCAAGGGTATGGATAATCTTAATGTCATTGATGAATTACACACATTATTACTAAGCTTGGCTGGAAAGACACAATGGACTCAATAAAAAATTTAATCGTTACACTAGGTGAAAATGCAAAAAATGCTGCAAAAACATTACGTTGCGCTACAACGGTGGCTAAAAATAATACACTAATTAATATTGCTAGTCAAATTGACCAAAATAGAGCAAGCATATTTAAAGCTAACAATCAAGACCTTGTCAATGGCAAAAATAAAGGGTTGGAAACGACTCTACTTGATAGGCTCATGCTTGATGAAGAACGTCTTAATGGCGTTATTGAAAGTTTGAATCAAATTATAAATCTACCCGACCCTATTGGTGAAATTACAGATTTAAAATATCAACCGAGTGGTATTCAAGTAGGCAAGATGCGCGTACCACTTGGTGTATTAGGAATTATTTATGAATCTAGACCTAATGTCACTATTGATGCTGCAGCACTTTGTTTAAAATCAGGCAATAGTGTCATTTTACGTGGCGGATCAGAAGCCATACACTCCAATTATGCGCTTTATACCTGTGTCAGGCAAGGCATAAAACAAGCAGGACTTAATGAAAATTGCGCACAACTCATTAACACTCAAAATCATGAAGCTGTTATTGAGTTGGTTAAAGCAAGTGATTATGTTGATGCTATTATCCCTAGAGGCGGTAAAGGCTTGGTTGAAGCCATTAGTAACAGTGCCAAAACACCTGTTATCAAGCATTTAAATGGTATTTGTCACACTTACATTGATAAAGATGCCGATAAAAAAAAAGCCATCAGCATTGCCTTTAATGCTAAAACGCGCCGTTATGGTGTATGCAATGCCACTGAAACCTTACTAGTACACGCCTGTGCAGTAAGCAGAATACTACCCAAGTTGATTGCACAATACTTAACAAAAGGAGTGGAATTACGCGGCTGTAAAGAGACTCTAAAACTATCAAATAAAATCATCGCAGCCACAGAAAAAGATTGGAATACAGAATATTTAGATGCAATTTTATCCATCCGTATTGTCAATTCAATGAGTGAGGCCATTAAACATATTGATAAGCATGGTTCAGGTCACACTGAATCAATCGTGAGTGAGAATTACACTCGTTCGCGCCGTTTTATCACCGAAGTAGATTCTGCTTCAGTCATGATTAATGCTTCTACTGGCTTTGCCGATGGCTTTGAATATGGTTTAGGTGCAGAAATTGGTATCAGTACTGACAAATTCCACGTACGTGGTCCTGTTGGCTTGGAAGGATTAACTTCACAAAAATTTATCGTCTTAGGTGACGGGCATATTAGACAATAAAAAACATGGAAATAGAGCAAGCACTGGCTATTTTTACGCGTGGCGCTGATGAGACATTACCACTTGATGAACTCAAGAAAAAACTTAAAAAAAGTAAGCCACTGCGCATAAAAACAGGCTTTGATCCAACTGCGCCTGATTTACATTTAGGACACACAATTTTAATCAACAAACTCAAGCAATTACAAGATTTAGGGCATGAAATATTGTTTTTAATTGGCGATTTCACCGCCATGATTGGCGACCCAACAGGCAAGAGTAAAACTCGCCCGCCACTTTCACGAGAACAGATTCAAGAAAACGCTAAAAGCTACACTAAACAAGTATTCAAAATCTTGGATAAAGACAAAACCACAGTTGTGTTTAACTCACAATGGATGGACAAAATGACATCAATGGAATTTATCCAACTCGCTAGTAAACAAACAGTCGCTAAAATGTTAGAACACGATAATTTTTCCAAACGCTATAAATCAGGGCAAGCTATTTCTATCCACGAATTCTTATACCCATTGGTTCAAGGCAATGATTCTGTTGAACTAAAAAGCGATGTAGAAATCGGTGGTACGGATCAAAAATTTAACTTATTAGTAGGCAGAGAATTACAAAAACAAGCAGGACAAGAGCAACAAGTTATCCTCACCATGCCGATTTTAGAAGGTTTGGATGGCGTGCAAAAAATGTCAAAATCCTTAAACAACTACATCGGTATTGACGATACACCTGACGAGATGTTTGGAAAAATTATGTCAATTTCTGATGAGTTAATGTGGCGTTATTTTGAGTTACTCAGCTTCCAAAGTTTAAAGGTAATTACTGATTTAAAACAAGCAATGATGCAAGGTAAAAATCCAAGAGATATTAAATTTATCCTAGCTGATGAGATTATCACCCGCTTTCATAATATTGATACCGCCAAACAAATGCAGCAAAATTTTATTGATCGCTTTAGTAAAAATCAAATGCCTGATGAAATGGATAAATTCAGTTTTAAAGCCGGTATAAAAATTGCTAATTTACTCAAAGATACTGGACTTTGCTCCAGCACCTCAAACGCCTACCAAATGATTAACCAAGGTGGTGCCAAAATCAATGGTAAAAAAATCACAGACAAAAACCTTGAACTAGAAACTGGTACAAATATTTATCAAGTAGGCAAACGTAAATTCGCAAGAGTGACAATTCAATAAAAAGTGTTATAATTCCACATTTGGGGATGACATGGCTTCGACGAGGAGTTGGATCTCAAGGACGCATGCCGAGGATAAAGACAACTCGTAAAATACGCTTTAAAAAAATAGTTGCAAACGAAAACAACTACGCTTTAGCTGCATAGCTAACCGTCGCTTAAAAGTTGTCTGTACTTTTAGGATGACGGTCGCTCACAGACTCGCTAGAATTATTTTTTTCACGTAATTCGGTTAAAACTTGTTGGAAATCGCTACTTACATCCCTGATGGTCGGGCAGTAAGGCAGCTAACTAAAATAGACCAAGCTAAGCATGTAGACTTCTTGTTTGAAAGTTTTCGGACGCGGGTTCAATTCCCGCCATCTCCACCAAACTTGATTTAGACCCGTTAGAAGCCCCTGTAATACTGAACGGCAGGAACATTTCGGCGGTTCAAAATCCTTTTAACTTGCTATACTTCAGAGGTCTAACGAATACAAGTTTTTGTATTCGTAACTTTTATATCAAATCTCCATTTATCCAGGCTTCATAAGGATTGCTAATAAAATCTAGCACACCATTCAATGCGATTCCAAAATTAATCTCTCTTATCCATTAATGAATGTTTATTTTGTAGAGTATTTCTATATTCTTCCTTTTCTGTAATACTCCTTCAGTCTATCAACCAAATTAGAAATATCTTTATCTAACTTTGATATTTCCTTTGTATAAGTCTTACGCTCTATCTGTAACTTCCCAACTCTAGCATTATAAAGTTCTCGAGTGATTGCCTTTAAAAGCTCTATTAAAGGCTTTTGCAGTCGCACTCTTCAATAATTCAGAAAAATCACTCTCTATAGATTCTCTTTTAATACTTTTATTCCCACAGGAGCAGTTATTATTCTTACATCTACAATATGGATGCTTTTATATTTCTACCTGTTGAGCAATTGGCTGTCATATATTCATTACATTCGTAATATTTTACACCCCAAAGAGGAAAGTCTATATGCTTGTCTTGCTTGTAATACCTTACTTTATTTGATAATTTATTCTGTATCTTAAAAATAGGTTTTCTTTGAGATTAAGGCTTCGTAATGACCTTGAAGTGCCTCAATCCACCACTTTTAATACTCAATTATTTCTGCATATAAAGACTTGCTCAACATAAAATTCATGAGTGCTTTTTCTTCATTGTTTATAAGGTCTGACAAAATTCCATGCTTTCTAACATTAAATCTAGTGATACTTTTCCCCCTAGCCTCTATTTCTTCAACTTCACTATTGCTTAAATCGTACTCTTTCAAATACTCTTGACACTTTTTAAGATACCACCATAAGAAAATCTCCTTATGACAGAATTCTAGCTCATCCAATAATTCATACTATTTGCTTCAATCACCTCCAATGCTTTTACTTATTCAATAACATTCAGGGTTTTTTAAATTTTTTCTTGCTCAATAACTTCCATTAAGTAGCATTTTCCGTCTTTAAATTTCTGCACACTTTCACCAAACTTCATATTGCTTGATACATAATCTTCAATTTCAGCTACTTTTAACAATCTTTTCTTTTTCCATACTCATCCATTTTAGCGGTAATTTCACTGTTATTCTCCAACCTTAAAACCGCTAGTAGTTTCAGTTCATCATCTGCAAGGACAAATGATTTCGTTTTATCTGATAAGAATTTACTCAAAATATTGTTCAAATTAATATTAATATACGAATCCAAATTGGCAAAAATAGAGGCTACCTCCATATCTAACTCTGATGTTATTTCTGAGCATCCATTTTTAAATGCCACAAGATGTGTTTGACTTTTTGATACTAGCTCACACCTATAAACTGCATACTCAAAATTAGTTAGACTGTAGTTATTTTCAATAATAGGCTTTGACATTTTTTTCTCTAATTTTCTTGATAATATCAAGAGATACCCCATAATGACGCAATTCTATAATTCCTTTATCACGCCAATGATTTAAAACTCTATAACTAATATCTACACCCTTTATAGAAAAATATTTCTCTCTTCGACGCCCTAAATGATTCTTAAATGATGGTTACTTATCCATAACAGAAAGAAGTGTGTACAACTCTACCATGGAAAATTCGCCCCTGATAAACCTACAAGAATCTTTATCTATTTTATTCATAATTATTTAAAAACATACATGTATGTATAGTTTGCAGAAGAATGTCAATACTAATTATAAATGCTCTTAATAAACCATAAGGAAAGGTGATTAAGCCACCCTTTCAAATATCATTTAAAGTAGTAACGAATGAAATGAAGTACATTAGTCAGGCTCAGTCTGGGCACTTAAGCATCGAAAAACACCCAATCAAAGGGCGTTAGAGTTTCACAATTAACTATAATTGATGTTAATTAAACACTCAATCAAGTATGCTTTTTAACTCATATGAGTTTATCTTTGTTTTTTTACCGATAACCTTCTTTATATATTTCTACCTAAATCACAAAAGGCTCACAGAGGCTTCAAAAGGATTTTTAGTATGTAGCAGCTTATTCTTCTACAGTTGGTGGAATGTCGCTTACCTGCCAATCATACTATCATCAATGGTATTTAACTATGTTATTGGTAGAAGCCTTAATAAGACGTGTAAAAATAAGAGTAAAGGGTTTTCAAAAAAATCAATTCTAATTTTTGGTATTGTTTTCAATCTCTCATTGCTTGGTTATTTTAAATATACTGATTTTTTAATAGAAAACTTTAATCTTGCTTTTGGCTCCAACGCCGAACTTTTACAATTAGCGCTACCGTTGGCAATCTCATTCTTTACCTCTCAACAAATAGCCTACTTAGTTGATAGCTACAGGCAAGAAACTAAAGAATATGACTTCTTAAACTACGTACTATTCGTAACATTCTTTCCGCAGTTAATTGCAGGTCCAATTGTTCATCATAAAGAGATGATGCCGCAGTTTGCGAATACTAGAAACAAAGTAAAGAATTACCGAAACATTGCAATGGGGCTGTTCATATTCTCAATTGGCTTATTCAAGAAGGTTGTTATTGCTGATACTTTTGCAGTGTGGGCAACTCAAGGTTTTGACGTGGCAACAACTTTAAACCTATTTGAAGCATGGGCAACATCCTTATCGTACACATTCCAACTATATTTTGATTTTAGTGGTTATACAGATATGGCAATCGGCTTGGCTTTATTGTTTAATATCAGACTTCCTGTTAACTTCAACAGTCCGTACAAGGCTACCGACATCCAGGACTTTTGGAGAAGGTGGCATATGACCTTAAGCAGGTTCATGCGAGACTATGTATACATACCTCTTGGTGGCAACAAAAAGGGTAAATTTAGAACCTATAACAATCTAATGGCAACCTTTGTAATAGGTGGACTTTGGCATGGCGCAGGATGGACTTTTATATTCTGGGGGTTCCTGCATGGGCTAGCTCTAATGGTTCAAAGATTTTGGAGTAAGTTAGGCTTCAAACTTTGGATTTGGTTGGCTTGGTTAATTACTTTTAATTTTGTCAATATTGCTTGGGTATTTTTTAGAGCAAGAGAATGGGATGATGCTGTTAAGGTTTTAGGGTCAATGTTTAGTTTGGATAATATTGTCATAAAAGAAACATTTTCTAATAAATTAAATTTTTTATCTGAATATAACATTCAATTTGGTGAAGTTATGAAGATGACTAATGATGGCTCTGATGTTATAAAGTGGATAATTTTTGGCTTTATATTGATATTAGTATTCAAAAATTCTCTGGAAAAAACAAATAAATTCAAGTCAAATATATGGCATCTACTTATCCATGTTATCGTGCTATTTACTGCGTTAACATCACTTAATACAGTATCAGAATTTTTATACTTTAATTTTTAGTAAAACTTATGAAAGAGAAAAAATATTTATACATTTTCAGCTTACTAATTATATTATTAATAGGATTTCATTTTATTACCTGGAATCTCATTACAAAAGAATTTTTTATACATAAAGAGAATATAGATGTAGGAGACTTAGGAAGAATGTCTTACTTATCTAAATCATTGACATTAAGAAAAAATAAGCAAAATTTACCAAATAAACATATTCAATATAACGACAATGTAGAGATAGATATTCTTACTATTGGCGATTCATTTTCATATGGCAAAGGTGGAGGGAATAACAAATATTATCAAGACTATATCGCAACTACTCAAAATTTGAAAGTAATGAACATACAACCAAGCGGTAAAGGCTATATTGAAACGATATTAATATTAAGTAGTAATGGCATATTAGATAAATTAAACCCCAAAAGTATAATTTTACAATCAGTTGAAAATGGGGCTGTTGATAGATACGCAAAAATCATAGATTGGGACATAGGCTTAAAAAATATCTCTACATCATTTTTAGATAAAAAATATAGTCATTCTAAGCCTAACCCATCATTTATAAACAATCTAAACTACAATGCTCTATTGTATTCATTATTATACAAATATGATGATAATGCTATTTTTTCAAAGACTTATATAACGCCCTTGATAAAGAACTTATTTAGTTGTGAAGATAAAGATAGGTTGTTATTTTATTATAAGGATTTGGAGAGCTTATCAAAATCAAATAATAAGTCAATTGATTTATTAAATAAGAATTTGAATAAACTACAAAAAATATTAAGTGAAAAAAATATTAACCTATACTTTATGCCGTCAGTTGATAAATATAACCTTTATTCAAAATATATTCAACATAACAAATACCAGCAAAGCGCATTTTTTGAAATATTAAGGCCACTAAAAAAAGAATACAATTTTATTGATACCAAAATGATATTAGAGGAGATGTTAGACAATAATATATCAGATGTATATTATTGTGATGATACTCATTGGAGTTTCAAAGCAAGTGAGGAAATATTTAAGCAAGTAAGACTTAAATAAATACTAATATAAAATTAGTCAAAGAAAGCCAGCTGTTATTATGGCGTTACAAGTTGTAATTATCAAAATCCTACTTGATATACAAGGGATAGTTTATTAAAATATCTGTGCCAACTTTTGAAACCCCCTCCTCAGTAAGGTAAGTGTACTTTAAGGCCTTTTTTTATTAATACAACCGTGCTTGGTTCTATTAATTACATGTGAGTAGAATATACATCTTAAAAAGGGGTTTAATGATTATCACGTAATAATATTGTGCAATTCTATAGCTAGACAGCTTGATGCTCTAACTCTAGTATCTTAGCGGAGTCTAGTATATAGTCGTATAATTGGTTCCAGTTGGCCGACAGAATCTCCACAAAATCAAGCTATTATTGGCTATTTGCTAAAAATACGTCAATTAATCGTGAATCGAATAACACAAGCTACACTACCTTTTTGTAAACCTACTACAAATAAGCAACACGTATTGGGATTATCAGCGGGTGTACATTCGTATACTCGAATACTCGAATATTTTAGCCTGATGTTTCAATTAAATATTCTAAGTTTTGCACGACTATTTTAATGCTCATTGTAGTTATTTTTCCCAACAATACAGCGTGTATCCTGAGAAAGTAGTGTAATAATAAATACAGTTAATTTAATTCTCATATTATTTTTCTTGTGGATTTTTTATTGAACTTACTATCCAAAAAACCTTTTTTATTGTTTAATTTGTTTTTTTTAGAATTCCTATTTTTACCGTATTTAAGCTTATTATAATTCTTATTTTTTTTGGTTTTTGGTGATAATATTTTTTTACCAGATTCTGGCAAATTGTACTCTGGCACAAATCCTTCTACCATTATACGATCTAATTTATTTTGAATGAGACGTTCAATATCAAATAATTGCTTAGCTTCATCAACACTAACTAATGAAATTGCTTCACCTTTTGAACCAGCACGACCAGTACGACCAATACGATGTACATAATCTTCTGGCACACGTGGTAGGTCAAAGTTAACGACATGTGGCAATTGGTCAATATCAATACCCCTTGCTGCAATATCAGTTGCTACTAACACGTTCACCTTAGCATTTTTAAAATCTGCCAAGGCTCTTGTGCGTGCACCTTGACTTTTGTTGCCATGAATAACAGTTGCACTAATTTTTTTCTTTTCTAATTGAGTAGCAATTCGATTTGCACCATGTTTAGTGCGGCTAAATACCAGCACCTGATACCAACTATGTTCTTGAATAAGGTATATTAATAGCGCTTGCTTTTTAAATTTATCAACAGGATGAATCCACTGCTTTACAGTTTTAACAGTGGAATTTCTCGGAGTAACTGATATTTCTACGGGGTTGTTAACCAGACTCTTTGCTAGTATTCGAATATCATTAGAAAAAGTGGCTGAAAACATGAGTGTTTGTTTTTTTTGCGGTAAAATCTTTAGAATTCGTTTAATATCATGAATAAATCCCATATCTAGCATTCTATCTGCTTCATCAAATACAATGATTTCTAACGTATCAAATTTCACTGCATTTTTAGAATATAAATCTAATAACCGTCCTGGTGTAGCAACTAAAATATCAACGCCGTCACGTAACTTTCGCATTTGTGGATTAATCTTTACACCTCCAAACACCACGCTTGATTTAAACGATAAATATTTACCATAAATCGTTACACTATCGCTGACTTGTGCGGCTAATTCACGCGTAGGAGTTAGGATTAGCATACGAACCTGATTGAATTTTATAGGACTACATTTTGATAATATTTCAAGAATAGGCAGGATAAATCCTGCTGTTTTACCCGTGCCAGTTTGGGCGGCAGCCATGACATCTTTGCCTTCTAAAATAGCTGGAATAGCTTGAGCTTGTATTAATGATGGCTCTCTGTATCCTTGTTGTTCTATGGCTTTAAGAATTGAATCAGACAAGCCTAATTTTGAAAAATCCATAAGAGAATATTTTAAATAAAAACAGGAATTTTACATTAGCATCCTATAATAGATATATGAATAAATATCAGGTTGTCAAAAATCCGTCTGAGGGGCTCCATATTCATTATATGGGAATTTGTAAATACAATTAATCTAACTATTGTGTCGGTTGTAAGCGTCATAGTGATGAAATCACACATTGGGTTAATTATTCAGCTACGATACGTTTGAACCCTTATAAAGGGATCTTAAAGAGCGAAATATCGATGAATGAATGCCAACCCTTATTGTGTAGTGAGTTAATTTAGATAAACATTGATTGTTCTGAGTCTAATCAAAGACTATATAGAAGATTGTTCAGTTTATTGTTATCCAATTAATATTATTATTGATATAGACTTTAATCAACAAGTGCGTTTTACAAGTGACGTATGAAAATGAATAGACTTTAAAAAAATTTAAACATCCTCTTCTGGCGTACGTGTTTTAATACTAAGCGCATGAAGTGTACCGTTGGTAATTTCTTCATTCATAACAGCAAGTACCATTTTTTGCCTAGCTAATAGTGGCATCCCCTCAAAAATTGATGAAACCACTTTTGTTGAACAACTACAACCATCACCCCCCATGGTAACTGTTGAATTTTTTATACCCATTTGAATTTTTGCTTGAATCTCTTCTAACGTCATTACCTATGCTCCAAACACACCTTTAAGTGCAAAGAAAAATAAAATAGACATGATTGCACCTGCTGGTAGGGTAATTAACCAAGATAAGAAAATCATATTAATAACCCGCATGTTAAGTGCCGCCACACCCCTAGCAATACCAACACCCAATACTGCCCCTACTAAAACTTGCGTGGTTGACACAGGAATGCCTGTTGATGAGGCTAAAACTACCGTTGTTGCAGCGGCCAATTCAGCAGCAAAGCCACGAGAAGGAGTAAGTTCTGTAATACCTTTTCCGATAGTTTTCATCACTCTAAATCCATAAGTCACCAAACCAAATACAATGCCACCACCACCAACCAATAAAATCCACGAAGGCACAACACTTTTTGAGGTAATACCTCCACCAACTTCCACAATACTATAAACTGCAGCCAGTGGTGCAATAGCATTGGCAACATCGTTAGAACCATGTGCAAATGCCATGGCAGATGCGGTAATCACCATAAGCACAGCAAAAAGCTTTTCCATATTTGCATAATGAAAATCTTTATCGTCCTTAGGGTCTATCTTGATATGTTTCATAAGAAACGCAGCAATTACAGCTGCCAAAATACCAACCGTAACTGCAATCATCATACTTAAAGAGGTATCTTTAGAGATATATTTTAAAGACTCAACATGTTTAAGGCCTTTAAACAGCGTGACCAATGCAATGATAAAACCAACAAAAAATACATAAAATGGCAAATATTTTTTAGCATTTGCTAGCAGATCTTTTGTGTCAATCACCAAAGATTGTAAACTTTTAAAGATAATAATAGCCAGCGTACCAGCAAGCACTGGAGATGCCACCCAACTCATTATAATTTTAATCACTTTATCCCAAGCAACCGCATCAACACCCACACCTACCGCACCAAAACCAACAATGGCGCCAACAATTGAATGCGTTGTAGAGACTGGCCAGCCTAGAGATGAAGCAATCAATAACCATGTACCTGCCGCTAAAAGCGAAGCAAGCATGCCATATACTAATAAATGTGGGCTATCGGTAAATAATGCTGCGTCCAAAATACCTTTACGAATAGTGGCGGTTACCTCTCCACCCGCAAGAATTGCACCTGCAAATTCAAAAACAATTGCAATAACAACTGCTTGTCTAAAGGTAATAGCACCAGAGCCCACCGAAGTACCCATGGCATTAGCAACATCATTAGCACCAATACCCCAAGCCATAAATAACCCAAATCCAATCGCCAGCATAATAAAAATATCAGCATAATTTACAACAACATCCATGATAGTCTCCTTATCTTGCTAGTAGCACTTCTAGTCTTGAGCCAACTTTTTGCGCAGCATCTGCAAGCTCACCCAACCATTCCACAGCACGATAATAAAACATAACATCAACAGGTGGTAAACTAGACTCTAATGGAAATAATTTAGCACGAATTTCATACTGAATTTTATCAGATTTGCTTTCAAGTTTATTCACATCTTTAATAATAGAGCCAATAACCTTACGTTCACGACTACCAAATGCAGTTTCTAACAACTCATCCAATTCATTAACAGCTTTAAGCGCCATAGATGATGTTTTGATACAAACCTTGGTTAATTCTATCACATCATCAAAAATCTCATCTGGCAAAGCCATCTTACGATTAATCATCAAACCAGAAACATCCTTAGTAATGTTGGCAATAGAGTCTTGAATCAGCAATAAATCAAGCAAATCTCTGCGTGAAAAAGGCATCATAAATGTTGAGGGCAAGCTCAAACGTAACTTCTTTTTAAGAATATCCGCTTCACCTTCTTTGGCACCGATATCGCTTCTAATTTTTTCAGCTTGTGCCCAATTTTGAACATGGATAGCAACCATAAAGCCGTTGAGTTCTAAAATGCATGAATGCACTTGTGTCATATGTTTTTGTAATGGGCTAATGGGTGATTTACCAAATAGACCGTCAATTATATTTTTAGCCATCTTTTTCCTCTTTTCATTTGCCTTGTTTTTTCTAAAATCTTTAGATACAAATTTTCTATCAAAAAAATGAGTTATCAACCTTATTCTTTTAAATGCCAAGCTTGTCTACTCTTCGTCAAATAAAATGCGTTGTCCCTCTCCTTCTAAATCATCAAACTGACCGTTCTTAACGCTTATCATTAAAAGAATAACAAGAACAACGCCAACAAAAATCATACTGGGAATTAACCAACAAATTACATTCATCTTCCTTCCTTTTTTTACTAAAAAGCAACATTAATATGTTTTATTTTTTAACCATAAATAAGAATTTTCTCATAAAACAAAAAACATATTAATGTTGCTTTTTAGTAAAAAATGTCTATCAATTCATTACAAAACTAACTCAAATACATTCAAACAACAAATATAAAAGTGGTAAAAGATAAAAATGTCAGTGTTTCTGCTATAATTTTAAACATTGACATATAAACGAATTTTAAACTAGAGTATGAACTTAGATTATCTTGATTTTGAACAACCCATTGTCGAATTAGAGGAAAAAATACAAGCGCTTGATAATATTAAAGACAAAGCGGATATTGTTGATGAAATGGGGGCGCTTAAAATCAAGAGTAATGCTTTAACCAAAAAAATCTTTTCCTCTTTAAGCGACTGGCAAATATCTCAACTAGCGCGCCATCCAAAACGCCTTTATACACTTGATTATATTTCTCATGTATTTGATGAGTTTACTGAATTACACGGTGATCGTATCTATGGTGATGACCATGCTATTATTGGTGGCATTGCTAGATTAGATGCCCAGCCAGTGATGTTTATTGGCCAACAAAAAGGACGAACCACTCAAGAAAAACTTAAATACAATTTTGGCATGCCTAGGCCTGAAGGCTATCGTAAGGCCTTACGTTTAATGAAGCTGTCTGAAAAATTCTCAATGCCTATTATTACTTTTATTGATACTCCTGGTGCTTACCCAGGTATTGGCGCTGAAGAACGAGGTCAAAGTGAGGCCATTGCTAAAAATCTATTTGAAATGTCAACCCTTGCAACACCCATTATCTCGGTAGTTATTGGTGAAGGCGGCTCTGGTGGTGCATTAGCAATTGGCGTTGCAGATATAATCATGATGTTTAAATATAGTATTTACTCCGTGATTTCCCCAGAAGGCTGTGCATCCATTTTGTATAAAGATGCAACCAAGGCTAATCTTGCGGCGGAATCTCTAAAACTAACCTCAGCCCATCTTAAAGAAAATGGGCTAATTGACATCATTATTGATGAACCGTTAGGTGGCATTCACCGCGACCCTTCGCAAGCAAAAGTGCTACTAAAAGAGGCATTAATACAACAACTCAATGAAATTAAACAACTACCAATAGAGCAATTGTTACAAAACAGACAAGAAAAACTCTTAAATTTTGGAAAATTTAAAGACTAAAGATTTATTTCTTAAGGATAAACAAATTGTCCTTGGTCTTAGTGGTGGCATTGATTCTGTTGTACTGTTGTATTATTTAAACACGCACTATCCCAATAAAACAAGAGTCATTCATTACAACCATCATTTATCTCAATATTGTAACGAATGGAATAAGTTTTGCGAAAAGCTATGTTTAAGCCTTAATATCACCTATTTAAGTATTGATTTATATTTTAATAATACATCTAATATCGAAGAAAATACACGTAAAAAGCGCTATCATTCTTTATCTAACTCATTAAAAAAAAATGAAGTGCTTTGCACAGCACACCATCAGAACGACCAAGCAGAAACCCTACTTTTACAATTGTTTCGTGGTAGTGGCATCAAAGGATTAGCCGCCATGCCTAAAGAAAAACCTTTAGGCATGGGTATTCACTATCGTCCTTTTTTAACAATTAGTAAGTTTCAAATTATTGATTATGCTAAAAATAACAAACTAAACTGGATAGAAGATGATAGCAACAAAAATACTAATTTTATGCGTAATTTCTTGCGTTTAGAAATTCTACCTAAATTATCTGGTGCATATAAAAATTTAACAAGAACACTTGCTAGAAGCGCAAAACACCAATCAGAAGCCTTAAAACTAATACGCGAATTAGCCGATATTGATATGAATACATATCACATTATCAACAATGCCAATCGCATCGATACAAATAGACTTATCAAACTTGAAACCCACAGAATTAAAAATGTTCTTCGTCATCATTTAAATTTGCTTAACTTTTTAACACCTAGCGATAAAATAATGCATCAAATTATTGAACTGCTATACACAAAAGAAAATACCAACCCTTTAGTATGTTGGGATAAGTATGAGATTAGACGTTACCAAAATGAATTATATTTCATCAATAAGACCTTACCAAGAAAAAACGCGTTTTGTCCATTTTATAAAGAGCTTAAGAATTTTAAAAATTTTTCAATTCGTTATCGACAAGAAGGCCAACGTATTAAATTACTAGGAAAAACGCACACTCAATCACTAAAAAAAGTCTTACAAGAAGCCAATATCCCGCCATGGGAACGGAATCGATTAAAAATGTATTACATTGATAATAAATTATGCGCTATTGAACGTATCGGAAAAATATCTAACATTTAGGGTAAATCTTACTTGTTCCAAATGGATGGTGGTATTTATTGCTAGCTTAATAAGGATTATTAATCCCAATTTTTGCTAATATTTTTATCTCTAGGTTTTCCATTTGCTGCGCATCTTTAGTGTCAATATGATCATAGCCCAACAAATGCAACATACCATGAATTGCCATATGGGTTAAGTGGTTATTAAAAGATTTATGTTGTTCAATAGACTCTTTTAAAACGACCTGCGTACAAATCACCACATCCCCTAAAACCGCCTCATCAATTTCAATCGGCAAATCACTTTGGAATGATAATACATTAGTAAGTTTATCTTGATGACGATAAACTTTATTAAGATTTTTAATTTCTGTTTCATTGACTAATCGAATCAATAACTCGCTTTCACCCCTGTCTAACTCTTTAATCACTTCTTGTAAAGTGTTGCTTAAATCATACTCATTAATAGATGAATCATGAATAATATTTTGAATAACTACCATACTTAATCTTGGGCTTAATGATATTTTTTGATAAAATTATTGATTTTATCAAAAGTCTATTATCTTGTCATTAATTGTTGAAGTTGCCATACCCATACCACTAAATAAAACTTTTGACTATCTATGTGATGATGAGGTGCTTGTTGGTGTGCGCGTTAAAGTGCCTTTTGTACGTAAAAAAGTAATCGGTATAGTGCTAGCTATTAGAGATAAAAGTAATTTTTATAAACTGAAATCTGTTGAAGAAGTGTTAGACAAAACGCCAATTTTAGACAAACTAACCTTAAGCCTCTTATTTTGGTCGGCCAATTATTACCACCATCCAATTGGTGAAGTGATTTCAACTGCACTACCTAAAAACTTGCGTTTAGGTAAAAAAGCAAACATTAAAAAAATTACCGGTTTGCCAAATCAAACAAAGCAATCAAACTTCAAGCTCTCAGATGAGCAAAATATTGCCATCACACAAATCTTAAAATCAAACTACCAATATCACGCTTTTTTACTCCACGGTGTGACTGGTAGTGGCAAAACTGAGGTATATTTACACACCACCCAAGCAATGCTTAATCAAAAAAAACAAGTGCTGGTATTGGTACCAGAAATTGGGCTAACACCACAAATGATTACACGTTTTGAATCACGCCTAAAAACACGCGTAGTAACGATTCATTCACAACTCAACGAAACTAAAAAACTAGATGCCTATCTTATGGCTAAAAATGGTGAGGCTGGCGTGGTAATTGGTACACGAAGTGCTATTTTTTCACCGATGCCAAACCTAGGCTTAATCATTATTGACGAAGAACATGATAATTCATTTAAACAACAATCAAATTTTCGATATTGTGCCAAAAATTTAAGTTTTATACGTGCCAAACAAGCCAATATTCCAATAGTCTTAGGTACAGCAACACCTTCATTAGAATTGTTAAAAAATGTGATGGATCAAAAAATCACACGTATCACACTCACCAAACGCACAGGCAATGCCACTCTGCCAAAAATCAGTTTGATTGATATGCGCAGTAATACTGATGGTGCTTTGTCTAAAATGCTGATTGAAAAAACCAAACAATATTTATCAGCCGGCAAGCAAGTCATGTTATTTATTAACCGTCGAGGCTATGCACCTGTTTATTATTGCACACAGTGCAGCTGGAAAGCACAATGCGACCATTGCGATTCAACCATGGTTTATCACCGCCATATCAATCGTCTTAAATGCCATCATTGCGGTGGTGAAAAAATGCCAGAACACACCTGCCCAGACTGCTTTAGGCAAAGCCTTAAAGTGCTAGGCTATGGCACAGAAAGACTAGAAGAAACACTATCTTCATATTTTGCAGATACCCCTATTATCCGTATTGATCGCGATACCACACGACGCAAAAAAGCCTTTACACGACACTTAGAACAAATTAACGCTGGCAAATCTTGTATTATTATTGGCACGCAAATGTTAGCTAAAGGGCATGATTTTTCCAATCTTGCAATGGTTGGTATTTTGGATATTGATACTGGGTTTTTATCTCTTAATTTCCGAGCAACTGAATATTTAGCCCAACTACTCATCCAAGTATCAGGTCGTGCAGGCAGGCATAAAGAAAAAGGCGAAGTCGTTATTCAAACTCGCTATCCAGATCATCCAATCTTTAACTTTATTTTATCATCCCACTACACGCAATTTGCCAACCAACTCCTCAAACAGCGCTTAAGCGCAATGATGCCACCTTTTTCACACCAGGCATTATTATGTGCCAATGCAAAAAATAAACAAAATGCTGAAAATTTCTTACATGAAGCAGTCGTTTTATTAAAAAATATACAAATAAATTCAGTAGAAATTTTGGGGCCAGTGATCAACACCATTGAAAAAAAATCAGACTACTACTACTTTAATCTATACCTACAATCCAACAATCGAGTAACACTCCACCAAATGCTATCTACTTTCAATCAACATATCAACATACTAAAACTCAAAAACAAAGTACGTTGGTATTTAGATATTGATCCAATTGAATAATAGATAATTTATTATAATTCAACATCATCTATTCATTCTGAAATATCAATAATTTAATTTAAGATTTTTAGATCAATCTGGCACCTCTTTATCATTGTTATCCAATCGCCTACAAGTTAAGACACTTTGTAAACGCCAATCTTTAACACGTTTGAGAGGAATATCAATCATATCAGTATATTTTACAGACAAAATTTCAATTACTACCATGGTGATAAATATATCAACATGGCTTCTGATGACCGTTTATATATATTCTTGGTTTAATTTAAACACAGACTAAATAGTCATACCAGTATAGACACAACTATACACTCATACTACAAATTATACAAATGAACGCTATAGTCGTGTCAAGTCTTTTATTAAATTTAACGAAAAATTAAAATTAACTAGAAAATAGAGAGCTACATATAAGTTAGAATTGTAGGTTTTTAAAAAAATGATAAGTTGTACGAAGGCTCTAGAAAGGAGAACAATAAGAAAGACATGAAGCTAAAAAGAAGCTGTGTAATACACATTCTGAATATGCATATTAGTTAATGTCTAATGAAATAGACTCACTAAATTATATTAACCCGTACATCAAAAAACAGATAAAAATTTAGAGTAATAAACTAGAAAAATAAGTCAGAATAGTAAGCAATATTATTATTTTCAGTTGTTTGTACCTATAATATCTTTATTATTTCAATAAAAAATAGGAATATAAGGAAGAAAAAATTAATATAATCTGCACTTGGGTGTCTTTTTACTAACTTCAGAATTTTCCACTTTAAATTACTAGATGAGTTTGAGTATTAAATGATATTTTTTTGTATAAAATAGATTGTTCCTACAATATTATTTTGAATTTTAATTCAAATCTAAGAGGAATAAAAATGTTCAAAATAACAACACTATTTGTTTTCAAGAGATTGTGCAGCAGCTCTTCTAAAAACTATAAAAGAATCTAATAAAGCTAAGCAATTTAAGCAACCATCAAAAGGAAATTATGAATTACATATTTAGAGAGGTTCTTTTGTTGGCGCTTCTCTAAAAAAAGATATTTTGGCTAATGACAAATGTATTGGAGAGTTAGCTCCAAGTATATTTTTCTATGAAGAAATTGATGACAATAAATAACATGCCATATCTACAAAATCGGAGTTTTCGTCAAATGATTTGGTTATAACAACAAAAATAGAGCAGAATTACTTTACTTTATATGACAATATATAAAATTTGATTTTTTCTAGGTACTGGACTTGAACTTATCAAAGACATGAAAACTGCTTCTAAATTAGAACTGACCAAAAAGACAACTATAATAAATAATAAATCATTTTATTTAACAGTTTATTAACTAGATTTAGATGTTATAGTCCACTTACTATAGTTTTAATAGCATTAGTAATGACTAAAAGCTCACTATCAGTAATTATAAATGGTGGCATAGTATAGAGTAACTTTCCATACGGTCTTAACCAAACACCCAATGTAATTAAATGTTTTTGAATTATTTGTATATCAATTTCATGTATAAGTTCTATCGCTCCAATAGCGCCTAGAATTCGTACATATTTAACTTGTGTGTGTTTTTGAAGAGATAACAACTCTGCATTCAATATTTTCTCGATATTGGCAATGTTCTTTTGCCAAGGAGAATTAAGTAATAATTCAATACTAGCATTAGCAACAGCGCAAGCCAAGGGATTTGCCATAAAAGTCGGACCATGCATTAATGTGCCTACTACACTTGAAACACCATTAGTTGTTAGTGTGGCTGCTAGTGTCATATAGCCACCTGTTAATGCTTTACCCAGACATAAGATATCGGGCTTAACATTGACATGCTCAAGTGCAAATAATTGTCCAGTACGACCAAAACCAGTAGCAATCTCATCTAAGATGAATAAAACATGATACTGCTTGCAAAGCGCTTTAGCTTTAAGTAAATATTGGGGGTTGTATATTCGCATACCTCCTGCATTTTGTACAACAGGTTCTAAAATCATAGCTGCAATTGAATTGGCATCTTGTTCTAAAATAATTTCTAAATCTGCCAATGCCTCATCCATAGATACGATAGATGGGCTTTTAACAAAAAAATGTTGTGACAATACGCTTGAAAACAAATGATGCATGCCATTGTCTGGGTCGCACACGCTCATCGCACCAAATGTATCGCCATGATAGCCACCCAGAATCGTGATAAATTTTTTCTTATTGGCTTGACGTTTATTGTGCCAATATTGGAGTGCCATTTTGAGGGCAACTTCTACTGACACTGAGCCAGAATCAGTAAAAAATATTTTGGTTAAATTATCAGGTGTAATCTTCAATAACGTTTTAGTAAGCTCAATCACAGGCTGATGAGTCAACCCACCAAACATCACATGAGACATTTTCCCTAGCTGAGTTTCAATCGCTTTATTAAGAACTGGATGGTTGTAACCATGAATTGCTGACCACCATGAACTCATGCCATCAATAACACGCTTACCACCTTCTAAAGTTAAATAAACACCCTTAGCTGATTCAACTAAATAGGCAGGAACTTCGTTAGGAATTTTGGCATATGGGTGCCAAATATGTTGGTTATCAAATGTATTCATGTGGATACATTTTACTGACACTGGTTATAAATAATCTTTAAGTTCAGCCATTGAATCAATCACCAAATCTGGATTAGCATTTTGGATATCCTCGCCATGATTATACCCATACGACATACAAATAATTTCAAATCCAGCAGCACGCGAAGCGGCTACATCGCTGATTGAATCACCAAGCATTAAGCAATCTTGTGGATTGATATTAAAAAATTCAGCACTATGTAATAGTGGCAACGGGTCTGGCTTTTTCTTTGCCAAGGTATCGCCAGAAACCACCAATCTAAAATAATTAAAAATATCCAAATCTTTCAAAATTGGTAAAGTGAATTGCTTAGCCTTATTGGTCACACAGCCTAGTATATAACCTTGTTGTTTTAAATAATTCAAGCCCTCTTTTACGCCACTATATAAACATGAACGCGTAGAAGTATTAACACTATATAGTTCTAAAAAAATTGGATAGGCCTTGTTAAAATCTTGTTTATTAACGTTTGCTTCAAACTCGCCAGTCAGTGACCTTTCTACCAATTTTGGCACGCCATTACCAACCCAATGGCGAACCTTGGCCTCGCCCCATGGAGTTCTATTCATCACTTTCATCAATTCATCAATACAATAAGCTAAATCTGGAGCGCTATCAACCAAAGTTCCATCTACATCAATCATAATTAATTTTGGATTAAAAATTTTCATTGTTATCCTTGTATTTTTTAACAACACTATTTTGATAAAATGTATATTATATTATTTTTTCAAATATTCGTTATGCAAAATTCACTCATCGGCTTTATCGGCGCTGGTAACATGGCATATGCTATTATTTCTGGACTTATTAACAATGGTATTAAGCACAATCAAATCAAAATTAGTGATACCAATAAGGCATTATTATCTCTTCGAAAGACTGAATTTAATCTTGAGGTTTTTACGGATAATACTAAACTTGCAATACAGTGTAATGTTATTGTTCTTGCTGTTAAACCACAGGTATTATCTAGCGTTTGTAAAGACTTAAAAAATAAACTTGCAATCAATACGCTCATTATATCTATTGCTGCTGGTGTTAGATCACGTGATATTGAACGCTGGCTAGGTGATAACCAAGCTATTGTACGTACTATGCCTAATATGCCTGCCTTACTCAATCAGGGTATTACAGGCTTGTTTGCCAATAAACAAGTATCAGATAAACAAAAATCCTTAGCAGAAAATATACTCAACTCTGTAGGCGAATGCTTATGGGTAAACGATGAAGGTTTGCTGGATGTAATCACAGCAGTTTCTGGCAGTGGCCCTGCGTATTTTTTCTTAATGCTTGAATCAATGACTAAAGTTGGTGCAGCATTAGGGCTGGACGAGGCAGTGGCACAAAAATTAAGCATTCAAACTGCACTGGGTGCAAGCATAGTGGCAAGTAGTTCTGAAGATTCACCTCAACAACTCCGAAATAAAGTCACTTCAAAAAATGGCACAACTCAAGCAGCAATTGAGTCTTTCCAAGATCAGGACTTTGAAGTGATTATTGCCCATGCAATGCGTGCTGCTTTTAATAGGGCAAATGAGATAGGTATGGAATTAGGTAATGATAAGTGAATCATTATCAACGCTATTACACCTATTAACTCTGTTTACTGTTTGAAAGTACGTATTTAATT
Organism: Candidatus Ruthia magnifica str. Cm (Calyptogena magnifica); assembly: GCF_000015105.1. Lineage (NCBI taxonomy): Bacteria > Pseudomonadati > Pseudomonadota > Gammaproteobacteria > Pseudothioglobaceae (SeqCode) > Candidatus Ruthturnera > Candidatus Ruthturnera calyptogenae. The sequence goes on along the minus strand of NC_008610.1, from coordinate 135,918 downwards.
CATATACTAATATTATTTAATGCATTTCTTATTCTACATTAGTATTATTTAAATAAGCGTATTTTATTACTAACAAACAATGCCATTAAAGAAATTAACCCTTACCAAAAGCTTAATTAAAACAATAAATAATCATTCGTAATTTTTCAAAACTCTGTTGCCAATCACTCATTATCACAACTCAATAGGATTTTAAATGCTTAGCACTGAAGATATTCTTAAATTAAATGTTCTTATTGCCACCTCAGTTGCAATTCGTATTGATACTTATAAATTAGTCGTAGTTGGACTCAATGCAAAATTCAAAGAACAAGTGATTGATTTAAACCCGACGGGTGATAGCGACGTCTATATTAAAGCAGTTAAAAAACTTCTAATTAATCAAATACTAGGCGCAATGGGTGGTTATATATCGTATTTAAAACGTTGGTCAAGAATTGTGGAAGTGGCATCATCAAACCTTGCATTATTACTCAAACTGGGTGAGGTTGAAGCAGTTGTTGCAGTGTCAAATACAACCAATTTTGATAAAACTGGCTTGGTGGTGTGTTACTAATACTAACAATCAAGCCGAAATTGGACGGTTTCTACTTACTAAAAATTTGTGTGTTAACGCCGAAGTTGGTAAAGATATCGCGCACTATTTGCTAGAGTTTTTACCATTTACACAGAATATAGAACAATTAATTGATAGCACCAATTTGATATTACAAAAAGATTTGATTAACAAAGAAGAAAAGACTAAATTATGGAAACAAGGCCAAAAAAACAGCAATTTTGGTTGGTTTTATTGAGCGTATGAAAAACAATCTACCCAGTAAAGTTAACATAATTCCGCTTTATTTTAAACATCAAGATCTGCAAATCGTTTCTAACGAACAGGCACAATCGCTATTAGCAACCTTGATTCACATCTTAAAAAAAATCAACCAAGAAACTATTTTGTATCGTACATTGGACGCTCTTGGACGGTATCTATCTCCCATCAATGACTTGTAAAGAATCTATTGACGATATTATTAATCAAGCTAATGTCATAACTCATAATGTCAAATATGAAAAAGAAAAGCTCTTTGCCAGAATGTTATTAGCAGGTGTGAGTTGTCAACACCATTTCAGCTCACAATTTAACAGGCTCTGCCATTCGTAAAAAACTTATCAATGTATTAGAGCCTATTCAAAAAGCCTTAAACGTATTAACCACTCCATAATAATTGCATATTGGCAATGGTTTTACTAATGGAGTGCTTTCAGTCCTTAACGCTCTTGAGCCTAATAGCAAATTTTGAGCTTGTATAAAGCGTAATATTTTTGACAAATGACGTGATGCATATTCACCAAGTATCAATTTATTATTCATTTGCAAGAGGCATTTTGATACAATCGTACGTATTTCATGGTATCTTTATACGTAATATAGTAGATATAAATGTTCACACAATTAAGCCATTTTTGATAAAAAATGATACATCAAAAAAGAAGACATGCGCTGCTAAACGAGCTTGATGATAATGCAATTGTGCTTGTTAGCACCAACCCTGAGAAGAATCGTTCTGGTGATGTTAATTACCCTTTCCGCGTACATAGTGATTTTTACTACCTAACTGGTTTTCAAGAGCCTGAAGCTCTGGCGGTTTTTTCTAAAGAAAACTATACAATATTTTTGCGCCCTAAAGACAAAATACGTGAAATTTGGGATGGAAAACGTTTAGGAATTGATGATGCGCCCAATACTTTAAAATCAAATCATGCTTTTTCTATAGATTTATTAAAAGAAAAATTACCCCAAATAATTCTTAATAATCAAGTTTATTTTGATACTAAAACTTGTCAATTAGACAACGATATTTCACGTCTTTTATCAAACCATCAATTGAAATCACTCGCCCCAACTTTACATGAGATGCGTCTTATTAAAGACATGCTTGAGATAAATATCATGCAAAAAGCTGCTAATATTTCAATTAAAGCACACCAATTAGCAATGCAAACAATCCAGCCCAATATGTTTGAATTTGAAGTGCAAAGTATTTTTGACGGATATTTTACTAAAAATAATGCCCAACATGCTTACACGCCTATTATTGCAGGGGGGGAAAATGCTTGCATTCTACACTATATAGAAAATAACAAAAAACTCAACAAAAACGACTTGATTTTAATTGACGCTGGTGCTGAAGTGGATTGCTACGCTTCAGATATTACGCGAACTTTTCCAGTTAACGGTCAATTTTCCCGTGCACAGAAACAAATTTATCAGATTGTGCTTGATGCTCAAATTAATGCCATAAATGTCATCAAACCCGGTGTAAAAATTAATGAGCCTCATAAAGTCGCCACCAATATAATTAAACAAGGTTTAATCAACCTTGGTATATTAAAGACTGGTGCTGACTTATCACAGTTTTATATGCATGGCACAGGGCATTGGCTTGGTCTTGATGTACATGATGTGGGTCAATACAAAAAAGACGATCATCACAGAAAATTTGTAGCTGGCATGATAACCACTGTCGAACCCGGCATTTATATTCGTAAGAATGATAAAATCAGCCCAATTTATCATAATATTGGTATCAGAATTGAAGATGATGTATTAGTAACAACATCAGGAAATACAGTACTAACTAAGTCCCTCGCTAAAGAAATCAACGAAATTGAATCACTTATGAGCTAATAATATTATGAATATACAACAAGCAATTAAACAAATTATTAAAAAACAAGATCTTAGTGAAAATGAGATGCATAAGGTGATGAATGACATTATGACAGGCAAAACTACTGATGCACAAATTGGTGGTTTTTTAGTTGGCCTTGCGATAAAAGGTGAAAGTGTTGATGAAATTACTGCCGCTGCTAAAACCATGCGTTCTTTGGTCAAAAGTGTCACTATTAAAAACACCAAGCACTTAGTAGACACTTGTGGTACAGGTGGTGATGGACTGGGATTGTTTAACATTTCAACTGCGTGTACCTTTGTTGTAGCTGCTGCTGGCGGATCGGTTGCCAAGCATGGTAATAGTAGTATTTCTTCAAAATCAGGCAGTGCTGATGTTTTAAAGGCAGCAGGTGTTAATCTTGATATGAGTGTTGAAAAAATTAGCAAATGTATTGAAAAAATTGGCATCGGGTTTATGTTTGCACCTTTTCATCACATTGCCATGAAACACGTCATTGAGCCACGCAAAGACCTTGCCATTAAAACTATTTTTAATGTCTTAGGTCCATTAACTAACCCTGCTAAAGTACCTAATCAGGTCATGGGGGTTTATGCTCAATCTTTAGTTGAGCCCATTGCTTATGTTTTAAAAAATTTAGGATCTAAACATGTCATTGTTGTACATTCTAAAGATGGCTTAGATGAAATTTCAATTGCTGATGACACGTTTGTGGCTGAATTGAAAAATGGTCAAGTTAGCACTTACACCATCAACCCTGCTGATTTTAGTCTACCACTAGGTAATTTAAATGACATAAAAGCCAACAATGCGGACTATTCATTAGTACTAATTCAACAAGCACTTGATGGTAAAGACGGAGTGGCTAAAAATATCATCGCCCTTAATTCAGGTGCAGCTATTTATGTATGTGGACTTGCAAATTCACTACAAAAGGGTGTTAATAAAGCGCTTAACATTTTAAACAGCGATGTAGCACATCAAAAATTGGATGATTTTGTCCGTGAATCAACAGATTGTTAATATTGGTCTTTATAATGAATAAAAAGACCAACCTCATTTGGATTGATTTAGAAATGACAGGGCTTATACCTGAAAAAGATGTCATTATTGAAATTGCCACCATTGTCACTAATGTACAACTTCATATTATTGCGCAAGGTCCCTCCTTAGTCATTCATCAAAACGATGAAATTCTAAGTAATATGGACCAGTGGAATACCGAACACCATACTAGTTCTGGGCTACTTAGGCGTGTTAGAGAGAGTAGCCTTTCTTGCAAACAGGCAGAAGCCCAAACCTTAGAATTTTTAAAAAAATATGTACACACAGGCGCCTCACCAATGTGTGGCAATACCATTTGTCAAGATAGACGTTTTTTGTACAATTACATGCCAACACTGGAGCGATTTTTTCACTACCGTCATATTGATGTTTCTACTCTTAAAGAGCTGGTTATACGCTGGAAGCCTAATGCAAAAATGATATTTGAAAAAGATTCCGCACATTTGGCGCTTTCTGATATACAGGACTCAATTGATGAGTTAAAACATTACCGAAACGTTTTTATTAATGTCTAGTACTTGGCTCGCCCCTGCAAAAATTAATTTATTTTTGCATATTAACAACAAAAGAGAGGATGGTTATCATAATTTGCAAACCATTTTTCAAATGCTTGATTATTACGATGAATTAAAATTTTCTATCACTAATGGTGGCGTTATTAAACGTATTAATGGTAATGAAGATGTAGAGCAAAGCCAAGATTTAATCGTTAAGGCAGCCAAAGTACTTCAAGAATACACTGGCACAACGTTGGGTGCTAACCTCTCAATCGTTAAAAATATTCCAATTGGTGGTGGCTTAGGAGGTGGCTCTTCAGATGCAGCAACCACGTTAGTGGCACTTAATCAACTTTGGGATACAAAATTAACCCAACCACAACTCATGAAATTGGGATTGAATCTAGGTGCAGATGTACCTGTATTTATCTTTGCTAAAAGCGCTTGGGCGGAAGGTATAGGAGAAATTCTAAGCCCTATTAAAATGCCTAATTATTATTATTTGGTTGTCTTTATTAACAAACATACTTCAACTAAAGAAATTTTTTCTCATTATGCATTGACAATGAGCAAACCTCAAGGGAAAATAGCCAAGTTCTCTGAACTTATAAATACTCATAATGACTGCTTACAAGCAGCTATAGCATTGGAGGCAGAAATTGGTGTTGCACTAAAACACCTTAATACTTGTGCTAATCATATTAGCCAAGTTAGAATGAGCGGCACAGGTAGCTGTGTTTTTAATGAATTCTTAACTGAGAAAGACGCTTTGGCAGCGGCTAAAAAAGTGCCAAAAAAATGGATGAGTTTTGTAACACGTGCAATCAACACTTCTCCGATTCATAGTTGGGCTGTCGCCAAGCGGTAAGGCAACGGGTTTTGATCCCGTCATTCGCAGGTTCAAATCCTGCCAGCCCAGCCAACTTCTTTTTATGCCTTGTCTTTCTTATCAGCGTATAATTTGGCCACTTTATTTAGTATTGATTAATCCTCTATGTCTCTTGAGAAAATTAAAATCTTTAGCGGTAATGCTAATCCTGAACTTTCTGGAGAAATCATTTCTAATTTAAATGTTGTACAAGGTAAAGCACTGGTGGGTAGATTTAGCGATGGTGAATCTCAAGTTGAAATATTAGAAAATGTACGTGGTTGTGATGTCTTTATAATTCAGCCTACTTGTGGGCCTTCTCCAGCTGAAACCTTAATGGAACTTTTGGTTATCGTTGATGCGCTTAAACGCTCGTCAGCTACACGAATTACTGCTGTTGTACCTTATTTCGGCTATTCAAGACAAGATCGTAGATCGCGCCTAACTCGCGTACCCATCACAGCAAAACTTGCTGCAAAAATGGTTGAATCTGCAGGTGTAGATCGAATATTAACCGTTGATTTGCACGCAGATCAAATTCAAGGATTTTTCAATATTCCAATTGATAATATTTACGCTCAACCCGTTCTAATTGAAGACATCTTATCTAAAAATTACCAAGATATTGTTGTTGTATCTCCTGATGTAGGCGGCGTAATAAGGGCACGTGCTGCTGCAAAGCGCCTATTTGATGCAGACCTTGCCATTATTGACAAACGACGTCCAGCACCCAACATGGTTAAAATCATGAATGTTATTGGTGATGTTGAGGGTAGAACTTGCATTCTGATTGATGACATGGTTGATACCGCTGGTACACTTTGTCAAGCCGCTGGCATTTTAAAACAACGGGGCGCTAAAAAAGTAGTGGCCTACACTACACACGCCGTTCTTTCTGGCAATGCAATTCATAATATTAGAAGCTCTGAGCTAAATAAGTTGGTAACAACCAACACCATTCCACTTAATGCCGATGCTACCAACTGCTCTAAAATTAGACAATTGTCCATTGCACCAACGATGGCTGAGGTTATCAAACGAATTAGCGAAGAGCAATCTATTAGTACTATTTTTACGTAATAGTCGAATAGAAAAATACCACAATACAAGGCTATGATTTTTAACCAATAACTTTGGGTATAATCCATCTTTTGTTTTGTCAAACACATTAACTTTAATTTATGAAATCCACAACTAAAGCACACAAGCAATCACTACAAAAATTAATCATGGCTGGCAAAGAGAAAGGCTACTTAACCTACTCTGAAATTAACGACATTCTGCCAGAAGACTTGTTAACACAAGAACAAGTAGAGCCTATTGTTACGATTCTTGAAGAGTTAGATATTGCCGTTTCTGATATTGTTCCAGATGCAGATACTTTGGTGGTTGAATCTGGTGCTAAAGCACAATCAACTTCAGCAGAAGCTGCAATAGCAGCACTTGCAGCACTGGATTCAGAATTTGGCAGAACAACAGACCCAGTTAGAATGTACATGCGTGAAATGGGCGTTGTTGATTTACTAGAACAAGAAGATGAAATCCGCATTGCTAAAGAAATTGAAGCTGGCGTGTTTGAAATCATGAAGGGTATTACTTTATACCCTGTGATTACTGACTTTTTCTTCAAAGCGCACACCCGCCTAGAAGAAGGAAAATGTAAGATGACCGACGTAATTATTGGCTATCAAGGCGATACAGAAGACTTTGCTGTAAAAAAAGCCGCTTTTGATGCAGGCAAGTTTGATAACGACGAAGAACATGAGGACATGGAATACACAGGGCCCGATGAAAATCAAGTGTATAACCGTTTTGAAACCATATCAAAATGTTCTAAAACTTACAACGAAACCAATGAAAAACTCGGTTTTCGTCATAAAAAAACAATTGAAATGCGCCAACAATTATCCCAAAGTTTGTCAGACTTACGCCTAGCGCCCAAACTAGTCAATACCATGATAGAGGTTATTTGTAACCGCGTGGAGCAAGTCAAAAAACAAGAAAAAACCATTCAAAACAAGTGCTTAGATGCAGGCATGAATCGATTATATTTTTTTGAATCATTTTCTAAAAATGAAACCAATTTTGACTGGCTTAGTGCCATCAAACTAGATGAAAAAACTGAAGAAAAACTAAAAGTCAGTAAAGATGAAATTTATTATGCACAAAAAAATCTCCAACAATTTGAAGAAGAAATGCAACTCACTATTACTGAGCTTAAAACATTGAATAAAATGTATCGTCGTGGTGATCGTCGTGCTAAAAAAGCAAAATCGCAAATGATTGAAGCAAACCTTAGATTGGTAATTTCAATTGCGAAAAAATATGCCAACCGCGGATTACAATTCTTGGACCTAATTCAAGAAGGCAATGTTGGCTTAATGAAGGCAGTTGATAAATTTGAATATCGTCGTGGTTACAAGTTCTCTACTTACGCTACTTGGTGGATTCGTCAGGCTATTACTCGCTCTATTGCAGACCAAGCACGTACCATTCGTATTCCAGTTCACATGATTGAAACCATCAATAAACTTAATCGTGTACGTCGCCAACTCTTGCAGAAATTTGGTCGCGAAGCTTCTCCTGAAGAGTTAGCAACTGAAATGGAACTGCCAGAATACAAAATTATAAAAATCCTAAAAATTTCCAAAGAGCCTTTGTCAATGGAAACCCCGGTTGGTGATGATGAAGACTCTAATATTGGTGATTTTATTGAAGACACTAATCTGTCTTCACCCGTTGAGATAACCACCAAAGAAAGTTTAAGAGAAACCACAAGCGAATTACTTTCTAACTTATCGCCTCGCGAGGCTAAAGTATTAAAAATGCGTTTTGGTATTGATATGAATACCGATCACACTTTAGAAGAAGTTGGTCGTCAATTTGATGTCACCCGTGAGCGCATTCGTCAAATTGAGGCCAAAGCACTACGCAAGCTAAGACACCCTTCTCGTGCACATAAATTACAAAGTTTCCTAGAATAATTCTTTAGGGCCTATAGCTCAGTTGGTTAGAGCAATCGACTCATAATCGATTAGTCCTTGGTTCAAGCCCAAGTAGGCCCACCATTTTCATCAATACTTATCATGTAAATATAACAGTGTTTGACTTACTTATACCACCATTAATTAGGTTAACCACTCAAGCTGGTGATATGATTATGTCACTTTATAAAAGTGAACTTAATATTAAAATAAAATCAGACGAAACGCCACTGACCATTGCTGATAAAAACGCACATAAGCTAATTATTAAAACACTCTCAAAACTCACGCCAAACACACCTATTCTTTCAGAAGAATCTGAAGTAATTGAATTTTCTGAACGTTCTAAATGGCATGAATACTGGTTAATTGACCCACTTGATGGCACCCGTGACTTTCTTGAACAAACAGGTGAATTTTGTATTTGTATTGCTTATATTAAACAACATAAACCAATATTTGGCATGATTTATGCGCCACTAAGTAAAACACACTACTATACAACAGATGCAAACAACACCTTCAAACAAGAAGGCGTTATTCAGACATTAAATGCACACACAAACCATCACCCCTTAAAAATTGTTATTGGTCATTGGTCGTCACACAACAAACAATTGCAAGAACACTTAGGAAAATACAGCGCTTATAAGGTGTCTCAACTGGGTAGCGCACTAAAATTTTGCGCTATTGCAGAAGGTAGGTATGACTATTATCCAAAATTTGGCCCTTGTTCTGAATGGGATACTGCTGCTGGGGTATGCATTTTACAAGGCGCAGGTGGCAGTGTTGTTAATCAAGATGGAAAGCCTCTAAGTTACAATACTAAAGACAATTTAACCAGCCCAATTTTCTTTGCCTCAAATAAATCTTAAAGATAAATCTATTGCTTGAATATTCTTAGTGATACTGCCTGTAGAGATAAAATCAACGCCAGTATTAGCAACTTCAACAATATTGTTTTCATTGATATTACCAGAAGCCTCTAAGGGTAATTTACCTTTAGCTAAACCAACCGCTTGTATTAAATCACTTATGGAAAAATTATCACACAATACTCTGGCTACACCACTAAGTATGAGCACTTCTTGTAATTGACTCAAATCCTCAACTTCAACAATTAAAGGAAGATTTGGGTATTGCTCTATTGCTAATTTAACTGCTAAAGTGATTGAACCTAAAGCAATAATATGATTTTCTTTCAGCATAACACAATCATACAAGCCCATACGATGGTTAACACCACCGCCGCATTTTACTGCGTATTTTTGCGCCAATCTTAGCCCAGGAATAGTCTTTCTAGTGTCTATCAATTGTGCATTAGTGTGATTAATTTTACTCACTAAATCATGAGTTTTTGTCGCCACAGAGCTTAGCATCTGTAAAAAATTAAGCGCTACCCTTTCAGCACTAATAATAGCCTTGGAAGAGCCTATTAAAATACACAAAATCTGCCCTGAACTAATACACTCACCATCTTTAATTTTCCAATCTAGTTTGATTTTATCATCAAGCAATAAAAATGTACTTTGTGCATATTCTATGCCACAAATAACGCTAAATTCTCTTGATATAATCTCAGCTGAGATTATTGTTTTGTTTAAAAATAAATCAGCAGAAACATCGCCAGTACCAAAGTCCTCAGCCAATGCCAATGCTACGCTATCAAGAATATATTTACTCGTTGATAAATTCATAAATAATACGCGCTGACTCATCACTAGAGCCTAAATTTAGTTGTTGATGAATTGCATTAAATTCTTTGATTAAGGTTTTATTATCACGGCTCATAATTACCATGGCATGTTTGGCGATATTGTTGCCATTGGCATTATTTTGAATCAGCTCTGGCACTAAATTTTTATTGGCAATTATATTTGGCAGGCTAATATATTTACTCTTAACTAATATTAAAGCAATAAAATAACTAACACTAGACAACTTATAAACAACCACCATTGGTACACCAACCAGTGCCAACTCTAACGTCGCAGTGCCCGATGCAACTAATGCCAAGTCTACGTTTAACATGCACGCATGTGCACGCCCAAGTGAAATTTCAACTGGAATATTCTCTACTTGAGTAGTTGCCCAATTTAATAATTCATCATTCGCTAAAGCCAAGTGAAAGGTTAACATTGGATCTTGCACTAACATTATTTTAGCTGCTAGCAACATTTCAGGTAGTAATCTCTTAACTTCACTTTGTCTAGAACCCGGCATTAGAAGAATATTTTTTGTCTTAATATGTGATTTTCTAGGTAGCAAACTCTGCGCTAAAGGATGCCCAACAAATAATGCTCTTTGATTATGCGCTTGATAAAAATCCACTTCAAATGGAAATAAACACAACACTAAATCTGATGATTGTTTAATTTTTTTAATCCGAAATTGGCGCCAAGCCCAAATCGAAGGCGAAATAAAATGTACAGTTTTTACACCTTGAGATTTAAGCTTCCTTTCAATTACAAAATTAAAATCTGGCGCATCAACACCAATAAAAACATCTGGTTTTTGATTAGAAAAATAGACAATAATAAGTTTTCGCAAACGTAATAAAAATGGCAATTTTTTTAAAACTTCACTAAAACCCATCACATTGATTTGCTTTTGATCCCAACGTTGTACACATCCAGCAGCAATCATTTTATCCCCAGCTAACCCTTCAATACTAACATTGGATTTTTGCTTTTTTAAGGATTTAATTAACTTGGAACCAATCAGATCACCTGAGGTTTCAGCCGCACTAATTGCAATCTTTATTGGGCCCTTACTTTCTTGGAAGGATAATTTGTGGTTCTTCATCAAAGCCGCGGTAAATCACCACAATATTGCCAATTACTTGTACCAAGTAAGCATTATAAATACTAATAATTTTAGCAATTATTTTTTGCTTTTCCTCTCTCTTGTCAATGCGTATTTTAATTTTTAATAATTCATGCTTTTCCATGGTTGCCTTAAGTTCTACCAAAACAGACTCACTTAATCCATGTTGTCCTACCATTACGATAGGTTCTAGACTATGGCCTTTTGATCTAAGAAATTTTTTTTGATTGTTGGTTAATTTAATCATTAATTATATGCTCTTTGTTAAATAAATCTTGAATGGTTTCGCGTTCTCGCACTAGTGTATGTTGATTGCCTGATACCATTACTTCCGCTACTCTAGGACGAGAATTATAATTTGAGCTCATGGTAAAGCCATAAGCACCAGTAGACATTAGTGCTAAATAGTCCCCTTCAGATAAAGAAAGCTTTCTATTTTTAGCTAAAAAATCACCCGTTTCACAAATTGGTCCCACCAAATCCCAATTGGCATCAACACCTTTAGCATTTTCATTAACAGGCAATACTTGATGATAAGTTTGATAAAAAGCAGGCCTCAATAAATCATTCATTGCACCGTCAATAATTGCAAATGACTTGTCTGAATTTTGCTTTAAAAATTCAACTTTTGTAACAAATACACCGGCATTGCCAACAACTGCCCGACCCGGTTCTAAAATAATTTTTAAATCATTCATTTTCACTTTGTCAAGAATTGAGGCAATATAAGCATTAATGTCAATTATTTGTTCGTTGTTATATTTAATGCCAATACCACCACCTAAATCCAAATGAGTAATACGAATATTAATCTTATCAAGCTTAGCAACTAGTTCAAGCACTTTATCAAGCGCATCTAAAAAAGGAGACACTTCTACTAATTGTGAACCAATATGACAATTCAGCCCTTTAACAGCTAAATAAGGTGAATTATGTGCCATTCGATAAATAGGAACGACGTCATCAATATCAACACCAAACTTATTTTCTTTAAGTCCTGTTGAAATATACGGGTGTGTTTTTGCATCAACATTAGGATTAATACGTAGCGAAATTTGTGCTTGCGTGCCCATATCTTTTGCTACTTGCTCAATACGATTCATCTCCGCCATGGACTCAACATTAAAGCAAAAAATACCCACTTCTAAAGCACGTTTAATTTCAAACTTTGTTTTAGCTACACCTGAAAATACACAACGAGATGCATCTGCTCCAGCAAATAAAACACGCTCTAATTCACCAATGGATACAATATCAAAACCAGAGCCTATTTTAGACAAAACATTAAGTACTGCTAAATTAGAGTTGGCTTTAACCGCATAGCAAACTAAATGTGGATGTGTGCCAAATGCTTGGTCAAATTCATACCAGTTATTCTCAATATCAGTACGAGAATAAACATAAAGTGGTGACTCATAAGCATCTATTAAATCTGTTATAGCAACAGATTCAGCATATAGTATGTGATTTTTATAAGAAAAACCCAAGATTTATTATGCCGTTTGAATGATGTTTGACATGACCAATAATGACGATTTAACACGCTCCAATTCACCCATCCTACCACAAGCAGAAACACCAACAACAATAAAGGCTAATACTATAAATTTGGTTATTTTTTCCATACCGTTTCTTGAGCTATTTTCTATTTAAATCGCAGACTATTTTACAGTAATTCTTTTAATGGTTTGTTGAACATACAACGCTATATATAAAAGCATACAGACTTTTTAAATGCTGATTCTCAACTTAGCAATCAACCAATTTATAAGGTATATTTATGAGTAAATACACAAAAATAATTTTAGAAGCATTTCGCACTATAATGAAAACATAGACTCACTAAAAACACCCGTCTTAAGACAACATAATAAAGGCCGCCTACTAATTTAGAATCTATACCTCAACCGAATATGCAAATTATTATAAGTGAAGTTCAGTATAAGCATATACCATGCCATTACCAATCCAAATGCTGTTTTGATTTTTACGCAAAATGATTTCACAATAGCGAATCACACGCTCAAAGTTTGTATCGACTTTAATCTCAAACTTACCAAAACAAATCGTTTTATTAAGGATTTTTTAAATATGAAGCCACTCTAAAATAATCATCATTCTTGGGTCTGAAGAATACCAAAGAACTTAGGGAAAATTCCTCGTCAATACACTTTTAAAAGCCAATATATTGTTAATTCATCACCTAATGTAATCACTGACTATTGTGTTACTGGTTGTTAATCACATCTCTTGCCATGTATAAAGCTGCAATACTCCTGGCTTCAGTTAAATCTTCATTGTAAACCAAATTTTCTAAATCAGACATCTTAAATGCTGCTATCTCTAATGGCTCCGGTTCATCACCTTGTGCACTCGCTTTATATAAATCTTGCGCTAGTACAATATAGGTAATACTAGATTGATAGCCAGGTGCAATGGTCATTTCTTTGATAAAAGTTAATTTATTAGAACCATAGCCAATTTCCTCAATTAACTCTCTATTAGCAGCCTCAATAAGTGTTTCACCACCATCAATTTTTCCCTTGGTTAATGTGAGTTCATATCGATCTGTACCACCAGAATACTCATAAATCATTAACACAGTTTCAATATCTAACATCGGTATAACCAATACTGCACCATTACCTGGTGGTTTTAAACGCTCGTATATTCTTTTTGAACCATTTGAAAACTCAATGTCCATTTCCTCAATATTAAAAAAACTGGTTGTGGCAATGGTTTTAATATTTAATACTATGGGTCTCTTACGCATGGTTGATATTATGCCATTGGATTGACGCCAAACCACAAAATATAAAGCTAATTTTTACGATTTGGTAACCTTATTAAAACATATAGACCAGATACAATCATAACAACAGATGCTAATAAAAATGGTGCTATTAATGCTTGTGTCATTTGTACAGATACACCTAATGTTAATGCCGCCACAGCATAACCAAAATCACACCAAAATCGATAAATACCTAGTAGCGTTCCTCGTGTTTCTACCGATGCAAAATCAGCAATAGTAGCGCCCAATGTTGGATATAACATTGCCATACCTAAGCCCATTATTCCAGCTTCCAATATCCATAAAAATACATTATTCGTATATGGAATACTTAACAAACCAAGCCCGTATAACCACATACCACCAACAATTACTGCGTCCAACTTTGTCAGATAAAGGCCCCGTAATCAACTGAAAACCACCCCATACAAGCGCATACACTGAAACAATAGCACCACCTTCTATTAACGTTAACGTCTTAGATAAAAAAAATAGGTAAAAATATCCAAACTATGGCGTCAGTAAATTTTTCCATCAATCCTGCTTGGTTTAACGACAGCAAGATCTTATCATGCCAACTTTGTTTGAACAAACAACTTGATAAAACCTTGTTGTTCTATTGTAGGATTGTCTCTTTGATGCAACTTAGCGCATGGTATGTGGTTTCCTTGACATAAAAGATAGACGAGAGTAACCCAAGTGTCATCACCACAATACCAAATATGAACAAACCTTGTCTTGCGCCAATTAAATTAACAATATAAGCAGTTACTACGCCAGCAATAGCAACGGCAGCATAACCAGAAAATTCGTTAATGCCATTGACCAGCACAAGCCTTGGTTAATACCTAATAATAAGGTTGATCCTATAATCCAATTCCAATTAGACGCATATAGAATCATAAATGGCATAGGGATTGCAACAATCCACCCAACAATTAGTACATGTTTACGACCATATTGATGACTCAAACGACCCACTAATAAATTCATAACAGCTTTAACCAAATACAACAAAGAAAATTAACAATAAAAACTGCTGCTTACCTAAATTAAATTTTGTGTTTGCCAAATTAGGCATAACCACCCTTGTCATACCAATCATAAGGCAGGCCTACTACAAACTTGCATTAGTTGAAGAATAATTTGTAATTTATTCTCAAGTATACCATGCTGCATCTCTTGTATTGACATAATTAAATATCCTCTAACTATTACATACTTTATCCTGATACAATCAAAGAATAAACCCTTGATTTATTTTATATCCTAACTGAGCGTACTCCTAAAGCCTAATAAAACACAATGAATTTTTTGAAGAGCAATGAAAACAATCTATTTTTTATTTACTTTATCACTTTTGTCAAACACTTGGACAACTTAAGATATCGGCGAATTTTCGCCTGAAAAGCTCAGCAATAACTTATCGGTCATTCATGCTCCATCTAGTAAGACAAGTACACAAAATCAAGGATTTATGAACAACCATGGTATTATTATTGTCTTTAATACGTACATTTATGATTACCATTAGTTGAGTAATCAGGCTATTATCGAAATACCCCATGCCAAAATTTATGCTCAGCCATAAATGATTATTAAGGCTAAAAAACGGCGAAAGCGATAACTAGTTTAATCCAATGGAAACTCTAACTAATAACTTAATAAAAGACACAATTACAACTTATAACTGACACCACCTAGCATTTACAAATCATCAACTTAGGCTCAGAGCAATTTAAAATTCACAGCCTTACCACATCAGAGCATACACTAATACAAATATTATGATTGAACATGTCAACAATAAAACTTTATTCTTTAGGAGGTAATAGCTTTGTTAATCGTATGGATCGTTTTAATAACAATAACATTAAAATATTACAATATGCAACAGATTTTAGTCTAGTACTTGGTCATAGCTCGTCAGGCAATACACTTGCCAATCATCGAATATGAGGCTAAAAAAACTATGAGAAAAATTTGACTGACTATGAAATTAACCCTATCACCGTTAAACAGTAAACTGCTTATAAAAATTAACACAAATTTGATGAGTAATTTGACAAACATATCGGCAAAATGCTACTTGAGATTGAAAGTGTTAGATTTATAAACCTTGAATGATAACCCAGGATGATTAGCCAAAAAATCCATTCATATATAACTCAATTAAATCGCTAAATCCATCGATACGTTTATCGTCAATGATAATTTATGATACCATGCTAGCATCGTTAGTCGCTTTTGAAAACTCTGTCATAAATACACAATCTTTATACCAATGCCTCTACCACTAAATCACCCATTTTATTCGTACCAACAACCAAGTCACTTTCTATTGCAATATCTTGCGTACGATAACCTTTATTTAATACAGTATTAACTGCCGCTTCAATTTTGCACGCCAAGCTCGCTTGGTTGAGCGAATAACGCAACATCATAGCAACCGATAAAATAGCTGCCAAAGGATTGGCAATATCTTTGCCCGCAATATCAGGCGCTGAACCATGAATAGGCTCATACATACCAAACCCGTCTTGATTAAGAGAGGCTGACGGCAGCATACCGATTGAACCGGTCAACATTGCTGCACAATCACTCAACACATCACCAAATAAATTTGAAGTTACCATTACATCAAATTGCTTAGGCGCTTTGACTAATTGCATTGCAGCATTGTCCACATACATATGAGTAAGTTCAACATTTGGATAATCTTTAGCCACATCCGTCATCACTTCGCGCCACAATTCACATACTTCTAACACATTTGCTTTATCTATCGAGCAAACACGCTTATTACGCAGTTGTGCAATTTTAAAAGCTGAGCGTCCAATACGTCTGATTTCTAACTCATAATAAGCAGCTGTATTAAACCCATATTTTTGCCCATCACGGATTTCAACGCCTCGTGGTTTACCAAAATAAATGCCCGCAACCAGCTCACGAACAATCATTAAATCAAGCCCTGACACCACTTCCTCTTTTAACGTAGAAACGTTAACAAGTTGGGGATATAAAATCGCAGGACGTAAATTAGAAAACAAATCCATTTCTGCACGTAGCTCTAACAAGCCTCGTTCTGGTCGCAAATCACGCTCTAAAAACTCCCATTGATAGCCACCTACAGCGCCTAATAAAATAGAATCGCACTGACGTGCAGCATCCAGTGTAGCTTGTGGCAAAGGAGAACCGGTTTCATCATAAGCATTGCCACCAACTAGACCATGTTCAAGCATCATGCCAAGATTAAAATCTGCATTCAAACAATCAATCACTTTAAGTGCTTGCGTTGTAATTTCTTGGCCAATACCATCGCCTGGCAATATTAATACTTTTAACATTTTTCTTACCTTATACATCGGCGTTAAAAAAGTTATTTTACTAGATTTCAACCATTTACTCACTAGTCTAACAATCCAGCCCAATCCTCAGAAATACCCTTCCATTTTGTATCTAGTTCAATCCACTCTTTTGGACGCTTAAATATTCATCGTACACCAAAAATCGAACACAATACACCTATATTTTTTCATTTTTATTACCTATTTTCCCTATAATAATCCATAAAAAAGGAGCTTAAATCCCATTTAATTTAATTACAATTCATCGGCATGTTTTGACAAATAATCAGACACACCTGCAGGTGTGTCTTTCATACCTTCGTCACCTTTATTCCAACCCGCAGGACAAACTTCACCATGCTCAGTATGGAAATCAAGCGCATCAACCATACGCAACATTTCATCAATATTTCTGCCTAATGGTAAATCGTTCACTACTTGATGACGTACCTCAAAATTCTCATCAATTAAGAACGATGCACGAAGTGCAATACCTGCTGGATGTACAATACCATAAGCCTCCATAATAGAATGGTCAGTATCAGCCACTAACGGAAAATCAATAACACCCAAACCACCATCTGCTGGTGCAGTGTTGCGCCATGCGTTATGCGTAAATTGTGAATCTACTGAAACACCAATCACTTCAACACCTTTGTCATTAAACTGCATCATTCTGTGGTGACATGCCAGAATCTCTGAAGGACAGACAAAAGTAAAATCTAGTGGATAAAAGAACAACACAATTTTCTTACCTTTAAGATTAGAAAGTTGAAAATTATCAACAATCGAACCATCCGCTAAAACGGCAGCAGCCGTAAAATCTGGAGCTTGTTGTGTAACTAAAACGCTCATGTATTTCTCCTGTATATAATTAAATATCTTGATTATACAGCTACTTTATACTGATAAATTATATAAAAAGCAAGAGCTTTGTTATTAACAAGACAAAATCGTACAGATACTCACGTAAAATAGCGTTTTATGCTAAAAATTTACAATACATTAAGTAAACAAAAGGAAGTTTTTCGTCCAATTAATGCTGATAAAGTGGGTATATACGTTTGTGGAATGACGGTTTATGATTATTGCCATATGGGTCATGCACGAATTTTGGTAATATTTGATGTCATCATTCGCCATCTTAGACGATATTTTCCAAATGTTGAATATGTACGTAATATTACTGACATTGATGACAAAATTATCAAACGCGCTATTGAAAATAAAGAAGATATATATGCATTGACTAATCGTTTTATTGATGCCATGCACGAAGATGAGCGTGCTCTTGGAGTGTTACCACCTGATGTTGAACCACGCGCAACTAATGCAATGAAGCAAATATTTTATATGATAAAGTCACTGATTGAAAAAGGCTTTGCTTATCAAGCTCATAATGGTGATGTCTATTATTCAGTACGCCATTTTAAAAATTATGGAAAACTTTCAAGGAAAAATATTGATAAACTTGAAGCGGGCGCTCGAATTGAGATAGAAAGTGCCAAAAAAAACCCGCTAGATTTTGTTCTTTGGAAAATGTCTAAACCCAACGAACCAAGCTGGGACTCCCCTTGGGGACAAGGCCGTCCTGGTTGGCATATTGAATGCTCTGCCATGTCCACGCATCACTTAGGCAATCATTTTGACATTCATGGCGGTGGTATGGATTTATCCTTTCCACATCATGAAAACGAGATCGCTCAATCTGAAGGTGCGAATAATTGCACTTTTGTTAATACTTGGATGCACATAGGTTTTGTCAATATTGATGATGAAAAAATGAGCAAATCATTGAATAATTTTTTTACCATTCGTAGCATATTAGAAAGCTATAATTGCGAAACCTTGCGTTATTTCATCATGAGTTCTCATTATCGCAGTCCACTTAATTTTTCAGATGATAATCTTAATAAAGCCAAGTCGTCATTATCTCGTTTATACACTGCCATTCGTGGTCTAAATACTTCTAGCACGGTAACTGAGAAAGTGCCTATGTATTTTGACTATTCAGTACGATTTAATGAAGCGCTTGATAATGACTTTAACACACCCATCGCTTTAAGCATTTTATTTGAACTGGCAAAAACAGTCAATTTACAACGCAAAAAGGACGTTGATCAAGCCAATGCTTTAGCACAATTATTAAAAAAACTCGGTGATTATATTGGCATTTTGCAAATGGACGCAGATAAATTCTTAAAACAAGGTATTTCTTTATCGAATAGCGAGGTTGATGTAAAAATTACTAGCAGAAATGAAGCCAGAGCCGATAAAAATTTTGCACTAAGTGATCAAATTAGAGACAAGTTAGCCGAGCTTGGCATTGTACTAGAGGATAATGCTAATGACACTACTTGGCGTAGAAAATAACATTGACTGGTCTTTAATAGATACCATTTTATTAGACATGGACGGTATACTTTACTAGACTTGCATTTTGATTTACATTTTTGAATGGAATATAATGCCCTTGATCTTTGCCAATAAGCACAACCTGACACACCAACAATCAAAAGATAAAATCTATCCTATTCTTCGAGCGTAAGAGGGAAGGCTACATTGGTATTGTTTGGATTATTGGTAAAAAGTGTTCAAACTGGATATCGCCAAACTCAAAGAAAATATGGCTCATTTAATCCAAATACACCCGTTTGTACTAGACTTTTTAGAATAAGCAAAACAACATAAAAAGCGTATTTATTTAGTCACTAACGCTCATATAAAAACCATTCAATTAAAAATTCTGGTCACTAATTTTATCACAGTATTTTAATGCCATTATTTCATCACATAACTATAACGTGGTTAAAGAAGAACAAGATTTTTGGCACCAACTAAACAAAACGATTCATTTGAACAAACAAAAAAGTATCTTTTTTGACGATTCTTTTTCTGTACTAAGTGCCGCCAAACAATACGGCATTGATACCATCATTGCCATTAACAAACCCAGTTCTAAAATGAGTATGAAATCAATAGAGGGTTTATTAACATCGAAACTTTCGAACAAACGTTACCCATTAAGACACATTTATAAAAGATAAACACGCGGCTTTATTCATCTAAAAATTGTTAAACAAATGAATCAATGTAATATTATCATCCATGCTGGTGATATTATTGATGCACAAACCTTTTAAACACTCAAGCACAGGTAAAAATTAATTGTTATTTAGGGTAATAATATTTAAATTTAGTAAAAAATTAAGCCTATTTAAATGCAAAAATTATCATTTATGGACAACACCAATAAACAAGCCATCGATTAAGAAAAACCTTGGATTATCAATCTAGACTCTTCTTGGAAAATGCATAATCATGGCAGTGTCAAACACTTCATTCTTGAAGTTAGTCACTCTCAAGAATGAAAAGTCACCCCTTTTATATGTTTGCTTAAGTAACAATGCTAATAAACCCCTCTATTGACTTAATATTTTGTTAAAGCTATTATTCAATGTGCTTATGGGTTTATGTTAAATAGTCCTTAGTAGTTAAGATTTACACGCTTGATACCAGTAAAGCTAATTTCAAAGGTGGTTGATATTATCATCTAAAAAGCAAGTGCAAGTTCAGCAAAATTTGTAACTGTATTAGATACAGGTAAAATTTACCCTTAGTTTTTGCTTGAATGACTTAATGAGCATCTTTCAAGCCTCACCACTAATTGACAATACAACTAACACTAAAGAAGAACAAACCAAAGTACTTTAATACCACTCAGTCTTGGAAGGACTAACTACATGGATAAATCAAGCAAATTTTATTAGATGAACCTACCCACCATAGATATAGAAAATTTAACAATGATAGAGGTTACGATTACTTGCATAAACTAATTCCGATTTAGACGGTTATGGTACGCTCAATGCCAATGATGCCTTCTCATTAGACAACACTGGACAACTTGATACTGATAGAATGTAGATAATAATATTGATACAGATGCTGGTGGTGTATTTTATACTACTGACTAAAACCCCAAACCAATCCTTAACTTACACTAATTTTCACCTCAGAAGTATCGGTCTAAGCAACCGAAGACCAGTTACAGATATCAAATTATCTTTACTGATAACGATAAAATAGACGATACAACCGTTTTTTAGCTAACACTAAATGAGAGTACAAAACAACTAAGTGACACGCCAACCAATAGCAACACTGGTATTAATAATGGTAAAAATGCCGATATTGAATAATCCTTTGTCATTACAGTTATCAACATCGATGATACGCCAGTAACTTACCAAAAATTAGAATATTTCAATAATCATTAGGAAAATAGTATGCCAATTACCTTTAGCGTAGTAAATATTGACGCCACTTATGATGATAACGATACGCTAATTTGGACACTTATCTTTAATGCTACAAAAATGGTACAGCTTTAGTCAGTAGAAACACCACACCAAGTACTAATTACAATGGTAATTTCGAGGCTCATATAAATGATGGCAACGACGGTAATGACACAATTGCTATTAATATTACCATTGAGTTTGTAAATAATACACCCACCATTACTTGCAGCTCGAGTCAAGTACAACGGCTAATGATATCGAGAGTGATAGTTTAAACTTCAGTATTCAATATAAACCCAGTTGGTCAGCTTTTAATACTGCAACTGGTACATTAAATGGCACACCAATAGAAAGTAATATTGGTGGAGGTTTTAACCATAGTATCAGATTTATTAACAGGTATTACTTGGCAAACACCATTACCATGCCCAATACTTTTTTATCAAGTGATGTGGTTGGTTAATACCAACTTCATAGCCATTAAAGTTGCAGTGAATACTAATGATGGTCATCTTATCACTTTAGAAACAAGTGTTAAAAACTTAGAGGATAATGGCGGCATTGTAACAAATTTTGACAATATTAACAATGCACTCACCAGATTATGGTAGTTGCAAATACTTTAGAAAATAGTAATGGCTCTGGTGGTGATTCAGCCCCAGCAGATAATATAGCAGACAACTAAATCATTAGTATTGACTCTAGTGCTGACTTTTTACAACAAGCCATTGAATAGTACTCTTGCATGGCAAGGTTATTATTGAAATCTCTGACATCTATACTGACAATATCTATCTACGTAAAAGTCTCACCATTCAAGGCAAACCCATAATGATCTAAATGTAACTGGATTTAGCAGTGTAACAAACGAAAGTTATAACTTCAACGTAACTAGTCTAGTTAGCTACAAAAATAATTCGACAAATACATTTACGCAACCATTGAGGTTAACGATAGAGCATTAATTTTATAAAATTTAATCATTAACACGACCCCGTTATCATACTCAAAAGGTTACTAATAGAGGTTATTTAAAAGACATCGTTCTGAATGGCCGCAATTATGACATTTTAATTTTTAATAATTCAATCATTACGTTAAAGGATACCAATGTATTACTGATGGTTATGTTTTAAATAATTGTAAAGCAACGATTTGTGGCTCAAGCATTGTTACCAGTGCTAATTCCAATATGATTTTAAAATCAGATAATACGCTAAATATCACCCAAAATGATACTAACAATTCTACTAAAGACTCTAATTTAATTGTGTTTGGCAATACCTCAGTATCTTTACAAGGCAAAAACAACACGATCAATATTAATAAGCAAAAATTGAGGTTTATGCAGGCTCTTCTATGAATTTAAGCGGTATTGATGCTAATGCAATTTTAGTTATCTCAAAAAAATTGAAGTCAGTTGTTCGTCATTTAAAATCGATATTTGGAATGATAACACGTCCATCAGTGTCGTAATTTAATCGTCAGAAGGAGAAATTGGGTAAATTCGAGCTAGCAACGTAGTTATTAGTGGTGACTCGTAAGGACTTACAATTGTTATTTATGTTGAAAATAGCAATAATGCTTATCGAAGTATATGTCCATAACTAATTAATAAATTTAGCATATAAGATTAACTAATTTACAAAAAATACCATTAAAGAAACTACCGGAAAACAATTTAACCATCAAGCAACAGTTAAACTATTTAGCTAAAAAATAGATGATAACCTTAAAAAGGGTGATATTAATTTATTACTAGAATTTAGAGAAACTACACATTTAACGTGTAAAGTAATACGCTTTTATAAAACAATTGGGTGCTTAAAAAATCGACATTATTATCCTAGACCCACATCAAATACCAAATGTCATTTAACAACAAGTGCTTAAAATAGGGGTAGAATTATGAGTGATTCAAATGATAAAATTAACCAAATTATGTTTTTTTTAACAAAGAGGATTTGCTGGTAAAAAGCCTAGTTGTAGGCTTATTCTCTCAAGAAAATTTAAATACTAAGTGATAAAAAAATACCTTACAAGCGCCTGAAGGCATGGATAGATTTAGAATCTTTTATGTTTAAATTTTCATACTGAGGGTACGTTTATGGATAAATTATTACTAATTTTCCTCAAGTAATCTGGCGAAATCCAAAAAACTGCAATTGATAATTTACATCGATTAGAGCTATTAATACTGACAATTGGATAGATACGTAACCATTGCGTAATAAATTGGTACACGAATATGTAGATAATACCACACAATTACTTATCCACTTGTTTCTAAATAAAGAATTTTTTTGAATTAAGTCAAAGTTTTACAAACCTTAAACATATTTAAGAAAATTGTTAGTTTATAAAGTATAATCATTAGTTTTTTATTGTAGGAAACATTTTTTATGAAAAATGCTTTTTATGCACAATCAGGTGGTGTAACTGCTGTAATTAATGCATCAGCTTGTGGCGTGATTGAAACAGTACGTAAACATCCAGATAAAATCGGCACGATATATGCAGGTCAAAATGGTATTATTGGCGCGTTAACTGAAAATTTAATTGATACTTCTAAAGAATCTAATGCTGATATTAAAGCCTTAAAACATACCCCTTCTGGTGGCTTTGGCTCTTGTCGTTATAAGATGAAATCTTTAGAGACAAACAAAGCTGAATACGAAAGATTGATCGAAGTCTTTAAAGAATATGATGTTGGTTATTTCTTTTACAATGGCGGTGGTGATTCAGCAGATACTTGCTTAAAGGTATCTCAATTATCTAAATCAATGGGCTACCCAATTCAGGCGATTCATGTGCCTAAAACAGTGGATAATGATTTGCCAATTACAGATAATTGCCCTGGCTTTGGCTCGGTTGCTAAATATATTGCTGTTTCTATTATGGAAGCCAGTTTTGACGTCGCCTCAATGGCAGCAACTTCAACTAAAATTTTTGTCCTTGAAGTCATGGGTCGTCATGCGGGTTGGATTGCAGCAGCAGGGGGATTGGTTGATAATTCAATTCCTGTGGTGATTTTATTCCCAGAAGTTGATTTTGATGAAAAGAAATTTTTAGCTAAAGTTAACAAAAACGTCAAAGAATTTAATTACTGCACAATCGTTGTATCCGAAGGTGCAAAATGGCCAGATGGCTGTTTCCTGGCAGAACAAGGCACTCATGATGACTTTGGTAATGCACAACTTGGTGGTGCAGCACCTGTTGTTGCTAATTTAATCAAAGATACCTTGGGTTATAAATACCACTGGGCAGTTGCAGATTACTTGCAACGTGCTGCTCGTCACTTAGCCTCAAAATCCGATGTTGAACAAGCTTATGCATTAGGTGTAGCAGCTGTTAACATGGCACTTGAAGGTAAAAATTCAGTCATGCCTACCATTATTCGAACTTCAAATAATCCCTACACTTGGGAGATTGGCTCAGGTGAGTTAAAAGATGTCGCTAACGTTGAAAAAATGATGCCCATGAATTACATTTCTAACGATGGTTTTGGTATTACTGACGCTTGCCGTGAATATTTACAACCACTTATCGAAGGTGAAGACTATCCACCATACAAAAATGGCTTGCCTGATTATGTGGTGATGAAAAAAATAATGACGGATAAAAAATTACCCACATTCGAAATTTAGGTATTACTACAAGGAGCCAAGGTCTCTTTTTTAACAAAAAAATATTAAATAAAACAGACAAGGAGAAAAAATGAACATAATTTTATTAGGCCCTCCGGGCGCAGGCAAAGGCACTCAAGCAACTAACATTTGTCAAAAGTATTCAATCCCCCAAATATCAACTGGCGATATGCTGCGTGAAGCTGTTAAAGCAGACACACCATTAGGCATTGAAGCCAAAAAAGTTATGGATGTAGGTGGTTTAATTTCTGATGATATTATTATCGGTTTGGTTAAAGAAAGAATCCAGGAAAATGATTGTAAAAATGGCTTTTTATTTGATGGCTTTCCACGCACAATCGTTCAAGCAGAAGCTTTGAAAACGGATGGTGTTAAAATTGACTTTGTGGTTGAAATTCAAGTTCCATATGAAGATATTATTGCCCGCATGTCTGGTCGTCGTGCTCACTTAACATCAGGTCGCACTTATCACATTGTCTATAATCCACCCAAGGTTGAAGGCATTGATGATATTACTGGCGAAGAACTAATACAACGTACGGACGATGCTGAAGATACGGTGCGTGCACGTCTAAACATCTATCATAAGCAAACCAAACCATTGGTTGATTATTATCAATCTTGGATGAATAAAAATAGTGATGCCCCTAAATATGGCGCAGTTGTTGGCGTAGGCACTCTTGACGAAGTTAGAGATCGTGTTTACGCACAACTAAATTAAGCAATTTAATCTCTTTGAATAAATTTAGTACAAGAGAAATTAACATTCCCTTTCGTCCCATTCTTTTAGATGTGTCATAGGAAATAAAACCTAACAATTTTTTTAAACTCGCCTGAAAATCTTCAAGATTTAACTCAAAATAACGGCTATTAAGCAAACAATAAAGAAAAGAATATTCATTTTTGGAAAGAGTATAATTAATTATTGCAGTTTTTATCCAAATGTTAAGAAGAAACTCTAATGTTCCAGTCATTTGTTGCTAGTAAACCCACATTTAAGCAGCCTACTTATCGCAATGATGAAAATAGACTCATTGTTACCATTTTTACAAAATTCAATTGGTAACAACTTTTAACCGTCGTAATTAACCATATCCAAGACGTTTTAAGCTTATGAAAGCCAACCACTCCCTCATTAAAAAACTACTTAAACTTAGATCTCGCTTAATTGAAATAGATTTAGGTCATGGTATTAAAACCAAATATTGGAACAAGAACTAGCACTCAATAATTGACATAAACCGATTCTATTAAATTATTAGATTATCCCCTTACTATACAGGCAATTATTAACTATAATCAATCCTGAAGAAAATTTGCACACAACCAAAAGGAGAAAATAAAATAATGGATACAATTCTTATCCTTGCCATTTCGGCATCAATTATCGCTGTTTTATACGGTCTATTTACAATTATTTGGATTAACAAACAACCTGCAGGTAGTGACAAAATGAAAGAAATTTCAGATGCAATTACACAAGGTGCAAATGCTTACCTAAATCGTCAATATTCAACCATTGCCATAGTAGGTGTTGTTTTGCTTATCATCATTACTTACTTTTTAGGCGTTACCATTGGTCTTGGATTTTTAGTTGGTGCAGTATTGTCAGGTGTAACAGGCTACATCGGCATGAACGTATCAGTTAAATCTAATTCTCGCACAGCGCAAGCAGCCAATAACGGCATGAATACTGCTTTTCAAGTTGCTTTTAAAGGTGGCGCTGTTACAGGTATGTTGGTTGTTGGTTTGGCACTATTGGGTGTTTCTGGTTACTACGCCGGTATGATTGAATATGGTGTTGCACAAAAAGACGCATTGCACGCTCTTATTGGTCTTGCATTTGGCGGCTCACTCATTTCAATTTTCGCACGTTTAGGTGGTGGCATATTCACTAAAGGTGCTGATGTTGGTGCTGACATTGTTGGTAAAGTTGAAGCTGGAATTCCAGAAGACGATCCGCGCAATCCTGCAGTTATAGCTGACAACGTTGGTGACAACGTTGGTGATTGTGCAGGCATGGCTGCTGACTTATTTGAAACTTACGCGGTGACTATTGTTGCAACTATGATGCTTGCAGGCGTTCTAGGCTTGGGCGATAATGCTATTTTGTATCCACTGGCTTTAGGTGCAGCTTCAATTATTACCTCTATTGTAGGTACTTTTTTTGTTAAAGTCTCCGATAATGGTTCTATCATGGGCGCTCTATATAAAGGCTTAATCGCCTCAGCAGGCATGGCTGCGATTGCTTTTTATTTTATCACCAATCACATGAATATGGAAATAAATTTATTCTACGCATCACTCATTGGTTTAGTGCTAACAGCTGTTATGGTTGTGATAACAGAATATTACACATCAACTGAATATAGCCCTGTGCAACATGTTGCCGAAGCATCACTCACAGGTGATGGTACTAACGTTATTGCCGGTATTGGCTTGAGTATGAAATCTACCTCCCTTCCTGTACTTGCAGTATGCTCAAGTATTTGGGGTGCGTATGAACTGGGTGGCTTATACGCCATTGCAATTGCAGCAACGGCTATGCTATCAATGACAGGTGTTATTGTCGCACTTGATGCTTACGGCCCAATTACGGACAATGCAGGTGGTATCGCGGAAATGGCCGAACTTCCAGAAAAAATTCGTAAAATTACTGATCCTCTAGATGCCGTTGGCAACACCACTAAGGCGGTAACCAAAGGTTATGCAATTGCTTCTGCCGGCTTAGCGACATTGGTATTGTTTGCTGACTTTACTAATGAATTACGTACTATTGAGCAATTCAAAGATATTGCATTTGACTTATCTAACCATAAAGTAATCATTGGTTTATTCTTAGGTGGTTTAGTGCCTTATTTATTTGGTGCAATGGCAATGGAGGCTGTTGGTCGTGCTGCAGGCGATATTGTCAATGAAGTTCGTCGTCAATTTAGAGAAATTCCAGATATTATGAATTACACACAAAAACCTGATTATTCTAAAGCGGTTGATATGCTGACCAAATCTGCCATTAAAGAAATGATATTACCTTCTATTCTACCAATTGCATTTCCAGTTATCGTTGGCTTGCTATTAGGCGCTGAAGCACTAGGCGGGTTACTAATCGGTTCTATCGTAACGGGTATTTTTGTTGCAATCTCAATGACCACGGGTGGTGGCGCATGGGACAACGCTAAAAAATATATCGAAGACGGTCACTTTGGTGGTAAAGGCTCAGATACTCATAAAGCTGCTGTTACTGGTGATACAGTGGGCGACCCATACAAAGATACAGCAGGTCCTGCTATTAATCCATTAATTAAGATTATTAACATTGTTGCAATTATGATTATTCCTTTTCTGTAACAATCAATTGATCCATTAAAATTGAGAATGATTGATTCTTTTTCTACGTCTGAAGCAATATAAATAACCAAAAGGGAAATCCATTATACTTTTTTATAAGCATTATTTTTGAATATGTAAACCTAAATCTTTGATATTTTTACTTAGCATAAAATCCGCTTGTACTTTTAATAATTTATTCGCACATTCGTACAAATCGTTATATTCAGGAACGCCAGTGTCAAAACGCTGATCAGTCAAATAATAAAAGAAACTTTTGTAGGAAAATACACCAATTTTTAAAATAATAAAAGTTGAGTTTTCATCTTCCCAAACAACCGCTGGGGTAAACGTTGATTCGTCTTCACCTTCTTTGGTAATTTCAATATTAGCTAAATTAGCCTCAATTTTCTCTTTTCTCCAACGACGATCAACCGCACTTTGAATGGTCTTTATTTCTAATTCTGTAAAGTCAATACTCATAATTAATGCACTGTTAATAATTGTTCTATATCTGATTGCTTCTCTATCATGCCGCCCGCTTCTATTTCTTCATCCGTTGCATCACGCACTAAAAGAATTTCAAGCAAAAACTTAACTTCACGGCCACAAAGCAGATTATTACCATCAATGGTGACTGTTTTATCATCTACCTTAGTTACTAAAAATTCCTTAGAGTCTCCCTTGGAATTTTCCATAACAACTTTGGCACCGATTTTTTGATATTCTAGTGGAACGTTTTCAATTTTATCAATAAAAACTAAAGTTTCGTCACGAGATCCATAGATTTTTTCTACATCAATGTTAACTTCAAGGATATCGCCTTGCTTTCTGCCTTCTAGCTCAGAAATAACTTGTTTACCTAGTGTATCATTAACACCGTGCACATAGCCGACTGGATACTCAATTTCTGAAAAGACATTGCCTGTTTTTTTATCAATAACTTTATAGATAAGCTCAACATATTTAGCTTCTTGAATAACATTATTCACAACTTTTAAAAAATTGTTGTGCCAAAAATCTTAACCACATCATCTTCATAACCAAGTACAAGCCTTCCTAAGTATTCACCTTCTTTTTTAGAGTGAGTTTGCTTATACAATACAGTCACATACTGACCACGACGGATCATACCCAAATATCCTGCATTTTTCTCAAGACCCTTAGTTAGTTCACTACGAGCAAATTGTTTTCCCATTTCAATTTCATTGGCACCACGCAAAAAATCCTCTGAAAAATGACGACTAAAAGCGCCGTAATTACTATTATTAGAATATTTAACTAAGTCATCCCACATTGGGCTCGCAATTGCTAAAATCTCCTCATCTGTTTTATCAATAATATTCATTTATCCACCAATACTCCAATAAAACGTTTTTTCTTAAAATATACAATAGATAAAAATTTAAACTAAATCTCTATTTTTCATCTTTTTCACCAACTAAATGGTAACAAGGCGCCTTCTCTAATGTATATTTACCAGTAACACGATCACGATGAGACACTGTCAATACATGCCAGTTTTTATCATCTAATTTCATAGCGTCACCACGATAATAGTAACCAGGCCAGCGAGTTTCTTTACGGAACAAGGTATGCTGAGTCACACATTCAGAAGTGCGATGGCGGTGTCTTAACTCCCACCCACGCATCAACTGATGAAAATCTTCTGCACCAATGTGCTCTAAATCTTCTTCTAAAATAGCTAATTTCTTCAAGCCTATATTAAGCAATTTGTCGTTAGTTACATAAGAAACAGTAACACCACCACAATATTCATCCATAAGCTTTTGCAAACGTTGTAATCCACTCATTGGCAAAATGTAACTTGGCGATACTGTGCCAGCAACAATTTCATTACGACCAATTGTATAATTTTCTAAAGGTTTAAAGATTTGTTCTTTACGCTCAGCAATTTGCTTGTCAGATACTCTAATCCCTTCTGCTTTACCGTCATCAATGTACTTACAAGCCGCTTTAGCGGCCAAACGACCCTCGGTAAATGAGCCTGATGAGAATGCATGTGGCGTACCACCAACAGTATCACCTGCACCAAACAAACCGTCTACTGTTGTCATACGATTATAACCCCAAAAATATTCATCAGGAGAGACGTCCTCAGGACCTGAACACCATGCACCGCAACCAGTGGCATGTGAGCCCATTACATATGGCTCAGACGTTGTTAATTCAGGATTTTCGTATTTAGGATCAACGTCTGTTGCCGCCCAGAGTACTGCTTGACCAACCGTCATACCTAAGAAGTTTTCCCAACCAACTTCTTCTAAATGAGGGTCTTGAAATGCCTCCATTGTTACCATGTGAATTGGACCACGACCAGCATTTACCTCACTGATAAATGCATGATTACGCAAACAAGTTGGAATTGGCTTATGAGACAAATGCTGACCCTCTGTATCTAGATATTCTTTACCTACCATTTTCGATAGTGCTGGGAACCATTTAGATTCATACTCGTCACCATAGCCATTTTGAGTATAGGTTTTAAGATGTAAGAAATATGCGCCAACAGGGCCATAACCATCTTTAAACCTAGCAAGAACGATACGGTTCTCCATTTGTGTCATCTTCGCACCAGCTTCAATTAGTAAGCCATATGCAGACCCAGAAGACCATGGCGCATACCATACACGACCCATACCTTCGCCCACTGAACGAGGCTTAAAGATATTAGACGCACCACCAGCACCAACAATAGTAGTCTTAGACTTAAATACATGATAATTACCAGTACGAACGTTAAAACCAACAGCGCCAGCAATACGATTTTCTTGTGCGTCATCCATTAGCAAATGGGTAACCATAATACGGTTGTAAACTTTATCAACTTGCTTAGTTGCAGCTTCAGCAACAATAGGCTTATATGATTCACCGTGAATCATAATCTGCCAACGACCTTCACGCATGTAAGCACCAATGTCTTCTCTTTTAGGATCCTTCATCAATGGAAGGCCCCATTCTTCAAACTTATGCACTGCAGAGTCAACATGGCGAGCCATGTCAAACAGCAAGTCTTCACGAACTATACCCATTAAATCCATACGCGCATAACGCACGTGGTCTTCAGGATTATTCTCACCGAAACGAGTGCCCATATAACAGTTAATCGCGTATAAACCTTGAGCAACAGCACCTGAACGGTTAATATTTGCTTTTTCTGCAATGATAATTTTTTTATTACGACCCCAATATCTAGCCTCATAAGCGGCACCTGTACCACCTAAACCAGCACCAACAACTAAAATATCAATATTGTCTTCTACAATTGTTTTAATACCCATTAGTAGTACACTCCTTCTTTAAATTTCAAACCGTTAGATTCTAACGTATGAATATCACCATCATCCATACGAATATATTTAGGCTCAAATGCCAATAACTGCGAGTTACGCATGTCGTCACTAGGCTCAGGCTCATTTCTAAAATCAGGAATCTTGGTTCCCCATGGTTGAGTCGTAATTGGCGATAAAAAGTTCTTGACACGACCGTCACGAAACTTAACTCTCCATGCAATGGTGCCCTTCTCTTCATCACGAATAACGCGAACGCTGTGTCCTAGTGGTGCAAAATCTGCATAACCACGAACATCAATTGCCTGATGTGGACATGCCTTAACACACGAATAACACTCCCAACACATGTTTGGTTCAATATTATAAGCACGACGATATTTATCATCAATGTGCATAATGTTAGATGGGCAGATATCTACACAATGTCCACAACCATCACAACGAGTCATATATACAAAAGTTGGCATATTTATTTTCCTCTCTTCTTATTTAATTAATTTAGTAGTGCTTAGGCGCTTCACGCTTAATACCAAGACCCATATTCATCGGTGCATCTTTTAGAAGCCCCATAGAATGTCTATTTTGTTGCCATACGTCGTCTCTTGTCTCGTGAGGCAAGTTCTCGTTTGTACCATTAGCTTTGATAATACGCCTATTGTATGCAGCAGCAGGTTTGAAGAACATATGAGAAAATTTAGACCAATATACGCCACCAAATAGAAACGTAGTAGAAAAAAGAACTAAGATAAACCACACACCAATACCACCACCGTAGATATTCCAACCTAGTGCAGTTACTGAAGTTGCCATTAATGATAAACTAAACATATCTCTTTTAAGAATAATTTTTGTCCACGAATAACCTTCTGCTTGGCTATCTACTTTGAAGCCAAACCAATACCAAAATGTACCAATAAATAACATGATTGCGCCAACATTCCATACTTGCGCTAATACCTGAGTTTCTTGTGTACCAAAAATAATGATTGCAGTTGAGGCATTAAAGAAAATGAAACCCCACATAGTTAAAATATGTACAAATCTACGAAGCCCATTGCTAAATTCACCAGCTGTTACAACGTCCACTACAACTGTACTTGCTAATATATTTACTTTATCGCCAGCGCTTAATACCTTAAGTCTGTCTTCTTCTTTGCCCAATGAACATGGCGCATCACCTGCAGCTAAATCTTTGTCAGCCTTTGCCGCTGTATTGAAAAAGTAAGTTGCACTTTTCTTATGTAGCAAATCTAATGCCGTCATAACAACCACTAGGGCAATCATGATGATGACATATATTTGCATGTCTACGTATGAAATACCTTCTACTAATAAACTAGTAATTGGTGTTGAATTGATGTCGATCATTGGTTTCTCTCCTTAAGTTAAATCACTCTCATTCTAAATTTGCCAATTTTCTTCAATTAGCAACCTTACAAATATTTTTTGCCTTAACGCTCGATGAAGTTTCGTCAAAATCCGACTCATTATACTTACATAAAACTTTTGTGACAATCAAAAAATCCTTAATTTCTCAAGATATCTTGATTATAGGAATAATTTATTATTTTGCTGAGTGTCCGTTCAGCTTAATTTCTACTTTATCTTCATCCTTAATACCCGCATAATAAGCTTGTAAAACTTTAGCCACTTCAGGTCGAGAAAAAGTCTCTGGCAAATCTTCACTATCAGAAAGCATCTTACGAACTTTAGTGCCTGAAAGCAGTGCACGATCTTCTGCACTATGAGGACAGGTTTTCATTGAAGACATGCCACCACATTTATGACACCAAAATGTCCAATCAATCTTTAGCGCTTTTGTCATCAGCGCATCATCAGCAATTTCATCAAAGATGTTATGCGCATCAAATGGGCCGTAATAATCATCAATACCAGCATGGTCACGACCAACAATCAGGTGTGAACAACCATAGTTTTGTCTGAATAATGCATGTAATAATGCCTCACGAGGACCTGCATAACGCATGTCTAATGGGTAGCCAGATTGTAGAATAGTATTATCTACAAAATAGTTTTCGATTAATACTGAAATTGCTTCTGAACGCACATTAGCAGGAATATCACCGGCTTTAAGATTACCTAATACTGAGTGAATCATAACGCCATCACAAACCTCCACTGCAATCTTAACCAAGTATTCATGTGAACGATGCATTGGATTACGTGTTTGAAATGCTGCAACTGTTTTCCAGCCTTTGTCATCAAAATAAGCACGAGTCTCCATAGGCGTCATGTATAAACTACTATACTTTTCAGGAAAACCACCATCTGACAATACTTTAATAGATCCAGCAAGATTATATTTGCCTTGAGCCATTACCATGACAACCCCTGGATGCTCTATTTCAGTTGTTTTATAAACGGTATTGCACTCATGGGTCTTATCAATTGAATACTTTTCACTGATGACCATGGTTGCGATAATTTCATCCGTTTCACCATTGACCAAGGCAACTTCATCCCCCTGGTTAACTCCTTCATTATCAGTAGATAATGTAATAGGAATTGGCCAAAATAAACCACTTTCTATGGTCATATTATCACAAACACTCTGCCAATCTGCCTTACCCATAAAGCCTTCTAACGGTGTAAAACCGCCAACCCCCATCATAATGATATCACCCTCTTCCCTTGAAGAGCAGTTAATTTTTGGTAGTAATTTTGCTCTTTCTAACTCAACTGTTAAAGCATTACCCTCTAGTGCTAGAGACTTTAATGTGTCACTTCCATGTGGTGGGACCAATTTTGTCATGTTTTAATCCTATTTTAAACATAAAACCAAAAATTATACACACTGTCATTTTTGACCATATTGTTCTATGGGGATATTCATATATATCCATATAGATATATGGGTTAAAAATATCTATATAGAAGTAATGAAGAATAACTACATTTAAAGTTTAATTTTAAATCGAACTCTTTGTGTGCCGTCTTTTGACATACTAGTAATTATTTTATCATTCTTAATATCATAATCAAGCGTATCACCACTGAAAAAATCAACCCCTTGAACTAGGTGCGCTTTGCCTTTAAGATGTACAAGTTCTTGTTTGGTTAAATAAGTTATATTAAGTGCTTGTGCTTCTATAAAGCGAGACTGGTTTGATTGATTTTGTTGGTAATGCGCAGGTTGTTTATAGGTGCCTTTGGCAATAATTTTAATAACCTCTTGTTGATTGCTAAATAATTGTATGATTTCAGCATTTAACATAAAAGAGCCTTGAGTAATACTAGCCTTGCCCACGTAAGTACTTATTTTCTTTTTTTCATCAATCACAACCATACTGGCACTAACTTCGATAGGCTTATAATTGTCAATTACTAAAGCGATTGCATAACCAGACAGCGCTAATAAACATATTAAAAGAACTTTACTCATAGCGCCCAACCACACCACCAGTCAATCTAATTTTTTGCTCAATCACATCATAATTCATACCAAAAGCATGAATATCGACAATTTTAGATTGATAATGTATTTTTTCCTTGGTTCGGTAAACTTCTAAACCATCTGACTGATCAATAGTTAAATTTTTAGTAAAAATTTTAGAGCCAGAATCTTGTACAATTTTCACCTTGCCTAATAATTGTATCACTTGCTTTTGTCTATTCATCATATCAACGCCATTGGCATAGATTATATTTTTCTTAGCTAGATAAGTGGTTTTATTATTTGAATAGTAATGTTTCTGACCTTTAGATTGGTTGATATACAAATCTTTGGTTAATATTTGTTGTCCGTTACCTTGATTAATTTTAGTACGACCTATTAATCTCATTGTATCATCCTTAGCATACATACGCATGCCTTGAGCAATGATCTTGACATTTTTACCCAAATAAGTCACTTGTTTTTTGCTTATCAAGTCACTTGTTTTAATACCTACCAATAATTCTTCTGTATTTACTTTATGACTAAGTCCATTGCTAGATTGGATACTCACTTCACCTTTAAATTTAATCTCACCTCTATCAGTATAGTGAGCGCATTTAGATTTTAGCACATAGTCTTTAAGGCCATTTTCATCATAAAATATTACTTCTGGTTCTATTAACAATGCTGGAGAATTTTTAAAACTAAAATAGCTTTTGGCTTTAACAAAATGTGATAATTGTACTTTAGCATCAAACTCTTGCAAGGAAAAATTATGAATTTTTTCAAGATAAACCTTTCCTTTATAGGTGGTTTTATTTTGTATTAACGAGATTTTTTTTTTATTCTCTGGTATGAAAAATGAAGACAATAATAACTCTATCAAAAGCCATATAACACCAATAATCACTATAATGGAAATTGTACTTAATAAATTAAGCCTTAACTGAAAACTAGCCATGGTGTTTAATAAAAAAATATCAAATATTTATGCCGTAACACCCAATACTTTTCTTAATTCTGCTTTAATAAAACGGGTCATTATTGAACATCAAATTAGTATACTCCAATATCGACATAAAATTAACGATGACAATATTAAACTCAAAGAAGCATATGCATTACGTCTTTTATGTTTGGAATATAATACTTTATTTATCATTAATGATGACATTAACCTAGCAGAAAAAATCCATGCTGATGGCGTGCATTTGGGCAAAGATGATGACTCAATACAACAAGCAAGACAGCAATTAGGCGATGCAGCTATTATTGGCATGTCTTGCTATGATAATATCGATTTAGCACTTCAAGCCCAAAATCAAGGCGCTAGTTATGTAGCCTTTGGTGCACTATTTGATTCCAACACCAAACCTAACGCACCATATTGTCCATTTAGTTTAATCACAAAAGTCAAAAAAATATTGAATATACCTATTGTTGGCATTGGTGGCATTGACCTTCATAACCAACAACAAGCATTTGATGCTGGCTGTGATGCAGTTGCAATGATTAACACTTTGTTTAAAAAACATCACTAGAAATTACCACTTCTTTCGTATGCATCTAGGTTAGTATACAATCCTAAATTTAAAGTCTAGTTTAATATCACCAATTTAATTTTTTGTTACTCCATTTTCTTAAATGGAAATTAAGTTTAAATCTTAAACAACTAAAAACGAACACAAGCACAACTTAGCTTGAGCTTCCATGCTTAAACTATTTAAGCCAAAGAGCCTTTCAATTGACTTGAATACAGTTAATAAACTTATTTACCTAAATAATAAGTTAGTTCTAAATGAGTCATCGGTTGTAGTAGCTCTTAATGACAAAAAATCATTAAGAGACTGTGGATTGTTGATTTCACTATTATCAAAAAAATATTGCAACATTTTATTCATCAAGTATTAGACACTAAAATTTTCTCACTTAGTACTAATGTTTCAATTTGTGTGCCTTGTGGTGCCATACAAGTAAACAGTCATACAATTAAAGAAAAATTGATGCTGGTGTAAAAAATGTATTTTTAATTGAAGAGTCTATCGCAGTAGCACTTGATGCTAGCATAAAAATTGAGCAATCGTCTGGACACATAATCATTGATGTTGGCAACAACCGAGATTGCAATTATGTCTTTGAATGATATTGTCTATGCAGATTCATTGCACATCAGTACAAGAACAGTTAAATTATACTACTCGTGGTAGTGGACTTAATTGACAAACATAAAATGAATTTCTTATCAACTTAATAGCACCTGAAAACAAATATTTAGTAAATTTCAATTAACTCTTGTACTGATGAACAATATAAAGCACATTTTATTTCCATTGAATAATACTCTGATAAAGCTACCTTATAAGACAACAATTGTTGAGTATATTTGATTTTTTGTCTTTGTATAAATTGCGCTATTGATTCATTATTCGATTTCGTTGCAGTTTTAAAATCAATAATCCACAAAGTGTCTTCATCAATAAATAATCGATCAATAATAACACTATGCTTGTCATTTATAAATTCTACCTCAACTTGAGTTGATGTTCTTTGCTTAAACAACCAAGAAAAGTGTTTGTCTTGTTTCGTTAAATTAAGCATATTGACAATAAAATTGATATGACTGTCAATATCCATATTACCAACACCACACTCCATTAGTCTTGCTCTTATACTTTGTTTATCTGGTGAGAACAAACTGTCTTCATAATATTGATGCAATAAAGTGCCAAGTAAGCTTTTGTATTGCAAATCAACACTAAGTTGAAAATCCATTTTTTTCTTACTTTCATCAGGCAAATTATCATATTCTAAGGGCTTAATATAACGCACAAACTCTGGCGCTTGAACGAGTGGTTGATTGTCCTCAGTGGTTGATAGTTTAAGCTTGTCAAATTGATGCTGAAATATGGGCGCCAATAGTTTTAAAAAAGTATTACTACTAGCTTGATTGCTTTGATTTAGCGTTCCTAATAAATGAATTTCAAGCTTAGCACGTGTCATTGCTACGTACAATAAACGCATCGTTTCAAACTTATTTTGTTGTGATTTAATATGCTTCAAGTAGGTATAAGTATGACTGTCATCTAATTGCGTATAAGATCTTATCGGCGCTAATAATAATGATTGATTGCTAAATTCTTGCAAGTGAATGATGGATGGTATGTTATTTTGTGGCATTCTACCCAACCCAGGAATAATAACCAACTCAAATTCCAAGCCTTTAGCCTCATGAATGGTCATTAGCTTAATTCGTGCATTTACACTAGGTGCATACAACCCATCTAACATTTGATTAATGGTTTCAATATCAAGTTGTTGCACAGACTCACAATCATGAATAATTTGCAAGAATTGGATTTTAATCATAGATCGCTTAACGGATAAAGAACTCTGAGGTGCTAACTGATTAATCGCAAATGCAAGCACCTTCGTAAAACTAAATCTAGATTGTTGATTAACAATATCACAAAAAACATGGACAAAATTTCGTATACGTAATTGTCCATTTTCGCTCAAACCTTGTAAAACTTGCTCATCTTGAATTAAATCAAAAATAACACGCTCATCCTGTTGTGACAATACAAGTAAATCTTCTAATAATAGCCCGCACCATGGCGCTCTTAAGATAGCTAGCCAAGCAAGTTTATCACCCAAATGTTTGAGCGCTCGAGTCAAACTCAGCAAGTCACGAGTAAATAAATCTTCCTTTAATGGAAGTATTTTTAATGCCTCAAATTCAATATTAGCACGCTTCAGAATGGATACAATATCATCTAGATGTGAACGACTTCTCACCAAAATAACGATCTCTTTTGTTGGATTATTTTGAATAATTTCAAGCACTTTCTGTGCCTCAAAATCATAGCGTTTATACGCAAATGGATAAAATCTAATGGCGTTTTCATTTTCATCAACAAAATTAGCCTGTGAATGTTCATACTTAATCGCGCCCTTAAAAGCATCTTCCTGCTGAGGAAATATCTTTGAAAATATTTTATTATTACCTTCAACAACAGATTCAGAGGAACGAAAATTAGTACTTAGTTGTAAAAATTTAGGCTTAATATTAGCAATGCCTTGTACTCGAACTTGCAAAAATAAGCCCACTTGAGATTGCCTGAATAAATAAATAGACTGCATGGGGTCACCCACTAAAAACAATGTCTTACCATCACCTACTTGCCAATTAATAATCAACTTTTCTAATAAAACAAATTGAGTAGCTGAGGTGTCTTGAAACTCATCAATCAAAATATGCTGAACTTTATTATCCAAGAACAGTGCAACATCACCCACTTGATGCTCATCTAGTGCCTGATTTGCATCTAAAGCAACCTGGATGAAATCATACGTTTGATTAACATCAAACAAAATATTTAATTGAATAACAGCCAACTTTAATACTTGTGCAATATCTTGAAGGATATTAATTTGATTGGTTGAAAAGTTCACATCAGGTAATTGCTCAACTCCTGCTAATAATTTCCTTAATTGCTGATGGCTAGATAAGTCTTGAAAAATTTTAATAACAGCTTGTTTTTGTGTTTTTAATTCTACGGGAAAACCGTTATTTTTATTCAATGATGTACGCCACTTACCTTGCGTAGTCAAACATAGCTGACATAAGTTTTTCCAGACCTCTAACGATTCAACAGTGGCATCTGGTACACCTTGAATTTGTGCAAATTCCGGTTTAGTGTTATCTTTTAACAGTTTAAAAAAAGTAACATTAAAATAGCGCTCAACCTCATTTTTTAACAGCAACAAATGTTGGATAATAATCTTTTTAGAGCTTAACCTCAAAGTTTCAATATTAAGCACTCCATGCTGATACAGCTTCAAAAGCCACTGGTCACGTTTAGCCAGCATATCTATAATCAAACGATAAAATTTATTAACATTATTATCCAAATATAGGAGTACCGACTCAATACTATTTTGATATTCAGACTCATCAATTGCTAATAAGGTTTGCTTAGCGGCTTTAAGATAAATATCATTTCTTACACAATTTTGCGCTATGATTTGCTTGGGCACTAATTGATTCTTACTTGGATAACGACTGGCAATCAAACCTGATAAACCGTCAATCGTTAAGATTTTAAACCGTTCATACATATTTAATAATTGCCAATCAAGTGTTTTGGATTTTTCTAATACTTTAAGAGCCAAGTCATAAGTAGTTTGTTTATACGATTCTTTTGGTCGATTACCTTGGGCTAATTTTAAAGACTCAATCACTCGAGTGGTCAACTCGCTCACCGCCTTTTTAGTAAAAGTCATTGCAATCACACTCTCAGGTGAAGCACTAACTGATAATAATTTCAAATAACGTTGCGTTAATAACTCTGTTTTCCCAGAACCCGCAGGCGCTTGAACAATAAAAGATTGACTAACATCTAATGCTTGTCGCCTTTGTGTTTGATCATTCACATTGAATCAGGTGCGCTAACGCCCAATAAATTTAAACCATTTACCAATATTTGCTTCACTGCTATAATGAGAAACAATCTTGCGTTTCGCAATTTATCATCATCCACTAAAAACTTGCTATTATTATAATAACTGTGAAAATGGCCAGCTAATTCACGCAAGTAACAAGCCAACACGTGTGGTTCATAATTAAGTGCGGATGATTGCAAGATGTCTTTATAGCGATTAAGCTCTTTAATTAATAAGGCTTCTGATTCATTATTTAATACCGACAGATCAATATCTACCATAGAGGGCGACTTGGCTTGTTTTAAGACCGAGCAAATACGCGCATGAGCATATTGAATATAGAATACTGGATTCTCATTACTTTTTGATTTGGCTAAATCTAGGTCAAAATTCATGTGCTGTCCTGATTTGCTCAAAATATAGAAAAAACGTGCCGCATCATTGCCTACCTCTTCACGCAATTCTTCTAAAGTAATAAACGAACCACTACGGGTTGACATGGAAGCTTTCTTACCATTTCTAAAAAGGTTAACAAATTGCACTAACAAGATTTCTAACTTATTAGAATTGTGATTAAGCGCTTTAATCGACGCCTTAATCCTAGCAATATAACCATGGTGATCAACACCCCAAATGTTAATAATTTTGTCATAACCACGTTCAAACTTCTCAAGATGATAGGCAATATCAGAAGCAAAATAAGTGTACTTCCCATTTTTACGAACCACTACACGGTCTAAATCATCACCAAAATCAGTAGTTTTAAACCAAAGTGCACCTTCTTTTTCATAAATATATCCTGAGTCCTGCAGTTTTTTCACGATTTCTTTACTCAAGCCACTATCCATTAGAGACTGTTCAGAAAACCACTGCTGATACTTAACACCGAACTCAACCAAATCAATTTTAATGCCACTTAAAATATTATTAATCGCCAAATCAAGGATTTTTTTATAATCATGTCCTAATTGAAACTTGCAATTAGCAATCAACCTATCAATATGCTTTTCCTTGTTACCAGCGTTTTTTTTAACACTCCTTTGAGAGATAAAAATATCAAGCTTTTTTACACCACTAATTTTTTTAGCAATATCAAAGATATAATCACCCTTGTAGCCATTATCTGGAAATTGCTCAGTTTCAACATAACGCAAGTAAACCGAGATCGCCAAAATATCCATCTGCCGACCTGCATCATTCACATAATATTCATTGTCAACTTCAAATCCTACTGCACGCAAAAGACTAGCAACTGTTGCTCCATACGCCGCTACACGGCCATGCCCCACATGAAGTGGACCAGTTGGATTGGCAGATACAAACTCCAATAATATGCGCTGACCTTTACCTACATCTGCTTTTCCATAATGTTCCGCTTGATTAATAATTTGCTCAATTATTTGTACGCTTTCACCTTGAGAAATAAAAAAGTTAATAAATCCAGGATCTGCAATTTGCACTTTATCAATCTGCGTATTATCACCCAAGTTGTCAATAATTTTTTGTGCTAATACTTTTGGAATCAGTCCTGATCGCTTTGCCAAAACCATGGCAATGTTTGAGGCAAAGTCTCCTTGAGTTTTGTCTTTGGTATGGTCAATACGAATATTCTCAGGTGCACTCTCAAGCACACCTTCATTCTCTAATAAGTTTAGAGATTGCTTTAATATTTTTTGTAATTGTTCTTTCATAATAATTTGATGTACTTATTGCCAAGAAGTGCCAATCCCCACATTCACTTTAAGAGGAATGTCTAATAAGTAGACGTTTGCCATTAGACCTTGTATTTTATGGGCGAATTCATCGGCTTTTGATTCACTTACTTCAAATACCAACTCATCGTGTACTTGCATAATCATTCTAATATCTGGGTTATTTTCTCCAATCCATGCGTGAATATCTAGCATAGATTTTTTAATGATATCTGCTGAAGAGCCTTGCATAGGCGCATTAATAGCAGTTCTAAGCGCGTGTTGTTGTAATATTTTATTCTTGGAATTAATTTGTGGCAAATACAAACGTCTACCCATGACGGTTTCAACATAGCCCCATACTTTTGCGCTTTCTTTAATGCTATCCATGTAGTGTAACACACCAGGATAATTATCAAAGTAAGTATCAATATA
This sequence comes from Candidatus Ruthia magnifica str. Cm (Calyptogena magnifica), assembly GCF_000015105.1. Lineage (NCBI taxonomy): Bacteria > Pseudomonadati > Pseudomonadota > Gammaproteobacteria > Pseudothioglobaceae (SeqCode) > Candidatus Ruthturnera > Candidatus Ruthturnera calyptogenae. Next base: position 93,299 of record NC_008610.1, on the reverse strand, counting down.
TTGTTTTGCTTCAATTATGGAAACATCAATTTGTTTTGTCAGTCCAAAAGCACTCATACCATAAATCAAGCCAAAATTAATTGCCTTGGATCGCCTACGATGTTTTTTTGTCACCTCATTGATTGGCATATTAAACATGGTTGATGCTGTTACACTGTGCACATCTTTATCATGATTAAAAGCATCTAATAGATTTTTATCTTGGGATAATTGCGCCATAATTCGCAGTTCAATTTGCGAGTAATCAGCAGCAATAATAACGTTATCTTTACCTGCAACAAACGCACCACGAATACGCGCACCTTGTTTAGAGCGGATGGGAATATTTTGTAAATTTGGGTTGCTTGATGATAGCCGACCTGTGACAGTTACTGCCTGATGATAGGAAGTATGAAGTCTATGTGTGTTTAAATCAATTTGCTTGGGCAATGCTTCAAGATACGTGGAATTAAGTTTAGTTAATGTACGATAACTTAATATTAAATCAACCAATGGATGGTCTAAAAGTTTTAATGCTTCTTCGTTCGTAGAAGGTGCGCCTTTGGGAGTTTTTTTCAAAGGAGTCAGCCCTAAACCTTCAGGTTCAAATAAAATTTGTTGAATTTGCTTAGGCGACTCAAGATTAAATATATCACCTGCCAGCTCAAATACTTGAGCCTGAATATCCTTCATTTGTTGAACAATGTCTATTTGTTGAGTGCTTAGTTCGTTCATGTCTAATTCAATACCATTACGTTCCATGCACAACAAGACTTTAATCAATGGCAATTCTAGGTTTTGATACAACTTAACCAATTTAGGGTATTGGACAATCTCCTCATCTAACACGTGATTTAACAAATCCGTCACTATCACGTATTCACAAGCATAAGGAAAGGCAGTTTCTAAATCTACTTGATTAAAAGTAATTTGTTTTTTACCTTTGCCTGCAATATCATCAAAATGGATGGTTTTATGGTTCAAATAATATTCACTCAAATCATCTATATTATGTCTTGTGGCAACTGAATTTAAACAATAAGATTTCACCATAGTGTCATCACTAATGCCTTGCAAATCAATTTGGTAATTAGCTAAGATATGTGCATCATATTTTAGATTTTGCCCAACTTTTCCAATAGACACATCTTCTAAAATTAGTTTTAATTGATCAAGTACGTCCTTAAAATCTAACTGCTTTGGTGCATTTAAATAATCATGACCAACAGGCACATAAAAACTATTCTTATCAACTAAAAATACCCAGCCGACAATGGTAGCATTCATATAATCTAGCGACGTGGTTTCTAAATCAAACACAAATGTCTTTGAGGTTTTAAGCCGATTAACCATTGCATTAAATACATCCGAATCTAGTACCAATGTCTGTGAATAATCCTCAAGAACATCAACCATATTGCTAGTACTTTCAGTCACTTCAGTAGCTTGGATGCCTTCTTGCTCTAGCATAGGCATATTATCCAGCTGCTTTAACCACATAGAAAAGCCATACTGCTGATATAAATCAGCCAGTTTGACAACATCTTGTTCTGACTCGTCATCAGAAATATTACAAGGCAAGGCAACATCAAATTTAAGCATGACTAATCGTCGGGACAAATCCAACAAATAAAAATTATTACGTAACTTTTCACCTACTTTGCCCTTAATTTGCGTTGCATTTTCTTTAATACCCGCAATGTCATTATAAGTTTGTAACCATTTAATGGCTGTTTTAGGGCCAACACTAGGCACACCGGGAACGTTATCTGCACTATCACCAGTTAAGGCTAAGAGATCTAAAAAAATTTCCGGTGCAACACCCATTTTTTCAATCACACCTTGACGATCATACACAGTGCCTTTCATGTCTAATTGAGAAATATTAGCACTCACTAATTGCATTAAATCTTTATCGCCACTAGCAATAATGGTCTTAATATTATTTTGATTAGCGTAACAACTCAAGGTGGCAATCACATCATCCGCTTCAACATCAGGCACACACATAAAATGAAGCCCCATGGCTCTAATAATCTCATACAAAGGTTCAATTTGAACCACTAGTTCACTATCAGCTGGTTTTCTATGTGCTTTGTATTGCGGATAAATATCGTGTCTAAAATTTTTACCTTTAGCGTCAAATATAGTGATTATCTTAGCCTCTGGATACTGCTTTTGAAGACGTTTAATGGCACTAATAACACCAAATATAGCGCCTGTTGGAAAACCGTCTTGATTAGTTAAGTTTTGTTTTAGTGTAGAAAAATAAGCTCGGAATAAAAAAGCCGATCCATCCATTAAAATTAGTTTATGTGACATGGGTTAAATTTTACCAATTTTTGAACGTCAACACGAATATAAGATAAGCCAAGACATATAAATTATACGTATAAAATACAAACTAGTCATTCATCATTGTTTAGCCTATGTCAGAAGTCCTTATTAGTGCAAATCATGTTAGTTTTAGTCATCATGGCAAAAAAGTGCTTGATGACGTTAGCTTTGAATTAAGAACGGGCGAATTCATTACCTTAATTGGCCCAAATGGCGCTGGAAAAAGTTCGTTGATTAAAATTCTACTTGAACTTATTGCTCCTGACGATGGTAAGATTAAAAAATCTAAGTATATTAGGCTAGGCTACACACCACAAAAATTTATCCCCAATGAATTTATCCCCATTTCAGTCATTGATTTTCTAAAACTCAATCAAAAAATTAATACACAATCTTTAATAAATACTACTACACTCACAGGCATCGAAACATTGTTACACTTATCATTAAAAAATTTATCTGGTGGTGAAATACAACGTGTATTATTAACTCGTGCCTTTCTTGCAAAGCCCAATGTCTTAATTCTTGATGAGCCCGTACAAAACCTTGATGTAAATGGCCAAATGCATCTATATAAACTCATTCAAGATATTCATAACCAACAAAATTGTGCTGTGCTCATGGTATCGCATGACCTTCATAGAGTCATGAAAGAATCAACTCAGGTTTTATGTTTATATCACCATATTTGCTGCATGGGACAGCCTGAGACAATTTTAAAAAATGCTCAATTTAATCATTTATTCGCCGACCAAATGGATGAACTTATGGCTACTTATAAACATAAACATTGATTATTAACCATTAAATAAAAAATACACAACCATCAATAATCTTTAAAACTTTTTCAATTTTATACAAATGGTCTAAATTAAGTTTTTTATTATTCTTAATATTCTCGTAATCTAAATAAGAGTCTCATGAATTAATATCTATTACAATGACAAGGTTTAACTGTGTAATACCTTTCTGTTTTTTAATTCATTTTATATTTTGAAAAGTTTTCAAATGAAAATTTTGACTTGAATTCAACATATGGCATTGTTATTAAAGCTTAAAAGAATATGCTAAATTAATTCTTAAAAATTCTAGAGAAGGTTTTTGTATAAAATATTCAAACTAATTGCTTCTAATTTAATAAAAAAAGTAACACATCCTATTTTAATTTTAGCCGTTGTCCTTGCTGTAACAGCTCCATCAATTATTAAATAACAGTTAGTACAATTATACTAATAACCATTTTACTAAAAGATAGTGAATTTTGGTAATTATGTTTTAAACAAAGAATTTACACATATTGCAATGTTCTTTTGTAATTTTTTGGATCTCTCTATTATATTTTTTTATGAGTTTTTTATACTCGATTTCTGTGTTTGCGTTCGACTTGATAAACACCAATTTGTTCCACCTTTTTATAGTTTTTTATACTTTTTAGATCTGCTTCCCATACTTTATTTTTTAAGTTCCTGTAAAATACATCTTTAATTTCGCCTATTTCTGGTTCTACATTTCATTGTTCATTCTTATCTGTCTTTCCATACCTTTTATTCTTCCGTCCATGCTTCGATATAGGCGATATGTTTTATCATGTAAATATGATGTTGTAACTTCTTTTGGTAGTTTTTTTACATTTATATTCATTTTTACTATATTAGCATTTATTTTTTATTCGGTCCTTCTATATCTTTTATATCTTTTATTATTTCTTGTATTTCTTGTATTTCTTTCTTAATTTCTTTTCCTTCTTATAAGAGTTTTAGTGCGTCTGTGTATATTACACCTATTATTGTTCCCATTACTATTAAGTATGTTTTTATTTCTTTTAGTTTTGTTAACAGGTTTTTAATTATTTTTTCCATGTTTTTCTTAGTACGTTAGTTTTTTATTTTTGTTTACTTCTTTTTTGTAATTTCTTGTTATTCCATTTTAATCCTTTTGCTGCTTTTGTTACTTTTAATATTCCTAATACTCTTGTACCTATATTTAGCGCTTTAGCATTCCCCGCCATTCATTTTCTTTTTCTTCTATGTCTGCTTTGCTTCCTGTTAGTCTTGGCTCTTCTAGAATTTTGGTTTTTCCATTATTTTTTTCTGTTTACCTGTTATTTTTCCTTCTGTTTTTACTAGTAATCCTTTCAGTAGCATGTTTTGTATCCTAACATTGAGCTACTGTCTGGCTCACTTGTTGGTCTCATTATTATTCATGTTAACTCCTGTCAACCTTTTAAACCTTAAAGACCTTATAAAGACGCTCTAAATTAAAATGATTCATAAATAAGAATAAAAAGTATCAATGCCTATCTCAGCATCTATTGTTAGTCTCAACTAACTAAAATTAGTTTTACATTCTTAGAAGTCTTCTTATAAAAACTATTAATTTCCTTTTCATTTACGTTAGAAAACTTCCAAAAATGAAATAAATGACCTCTGTAAAAAATTCATTAGCATACACATTAATTTTATGTAAAATCTTAAGTGGTGGTGGTTGCTTAACAAAATAACAACTAATGAATTTACTTAAGAATATAATACATTCTATTCTAATTTCAACTATGTTAGTCTTGCTAATCTAGGATTGATAGTTACTAAGTAACGACTAATAATATAATTATATTATTAAAAAGAGACAAGCCTTGTAATAGCTTTTATAAGAAATCAATAACTATTGAGCAAATAACTTTCTAGAAGTTCTTTGTACAAAACCCCTTTTAACCACTTCAACTACGACATCCCAGCGCCCTTTTAAGGGTAATGTTACTTGTGCTTGATATTGGTTTATTTCTTGGTTAAATGCCATATTGATGGAAAAATCATGTGCTTTTTCTAAAGGGCGATAAAAGTATGCTGTAACAAAAGCATTTGCTAAAGTTTTATCGTTCTGTGCACTATTAGCCGTATAGGTTTGTTTAATATTATGAATTACAACCTTAGGAGTAGCAAGGTTTAATATCCAACCAAGCCGTGCTAATTGGTTTTTATGGTTTAGTGTTTTTACGTATCGTTTGCCACTCGAATACGCATCTTCAACCACTAGCCCAGGATGGGTTTCAAGTGCGATCATAATTCGATAGGCAGTTGCGCTCACTAAAGTGATAAACAGTACTAACATGGATATCATGATTGGGCTTTTATAAATGCTCATTACATGCTTTTAGATGTGAAAAATGAAGTCTTATATTCTAAAGTGGCCTGTTCGCTTTTAACCATAAACACAACATCGTTATCAGCACCTACGTCACTTTCAAAGGCGGTTAAATAAACATAAATAGATTTAATATTACCACTTGGAATCATTACTGTTTTGAATGCTTTTTTAGATTTTAGATTTTCAATTTTACTGCTAAAACTAATATTAATTGGCATAACTTTATCTGTTTTATTCATGATTTTTAGTTTATATTTATTGCGAATTGAGCCATCAGAAAGCTGTACAAATAGTGGCTGTCTATCGTGCAATACTTTTAAATCCATTTGGTCAAGATTTAAAATACCACACGTCAATACTGATAATGCTACTAATAATATTGACATATAAATAACAACCCTTGGACGTTTATAAAGAGCTTTAATTGGTTTGTTAAATTTCATTTCAGCTAAGGAAGTATAACGAATTAAGCCTTTAGGTTTGCCAACCTTTTTCATCACTGAATCACAGGCATCAATACACAGCCCACAAGTAATACAGCCATACTCCTGACCTTTACGGATATCAACACCTGTTGGACAAACAGCAACGCATTGATGACAATCAATACAGTCACCAAACCCTTCAACAAACTCACCTCTTTTAAGCCTACCACGCTGTTCACCACGATAATGGTCATAAGTTGGCAGAATGCTTTGATCATCAACCATTGCCCCTTGAATGCGCGCATATGGACAAATCCACAAACAAGTTTGCTCTCTCATAAACCCAGCAAATACATAAGCACCAAGTGCAATAATGGCAGTAATGGCTATCGTTGTGGAGGTAACATCGCCCTTAAAATAATCAGCCCAGGACACCCCAAAATATAACATCCAAGTAATACCAGAGAAAAATGCGATTACTATCCAAATAGCATGTTTAGCTAGTTTAAGTTTAAATTTATTGACACTCATTGGTGCTTTATCTAGCTTTCGTTGCTGGACTGGCGTACCCTCAATCCATTGTTCTATTTTGGTAAAAATATCCGTCCAAATCGTTTGAAAACAAAAATAACCGCAAAACACTCGACCCAGAATAGTGGTCATTACCGCTAATAGAATCGCTAAAAATAGCAACACCATGGTAAGCATCCAAATATCTTGCGGGAAAATGGTAATATTAAACAAATGATACTGTCTTTTATCTATATCAAATAAAATGGCTTGCTTATCATTCCAAGTAAAGTATGGACCAACAAAAAATGGTAACCAACCAATAATAGCCAGCCATTTGAAGTTGCGAAATTTTCCCTTCATACGTTTTGCATGAATGGTTTCATCTCCTAGATTTTGCACCCATTGCTCACCCTCTTCATATAGGCCTTCCACTTGAATTTTCTTGTCTGTCATACTCGCATCTTTAATGGGGGATTGTTAACCTTACGTATCATATCACCAATCCTAATTTTTTTCTTGATTTGCATCAAAAAATACAACAATTTAAACCCGTCATTTATCAACAAAACGTATTTACTGATATAATTCTTAATTTTTTGGACAGGATTTAACATGAAAGATATTATTGAACAGGCCTTTGAAGACAGGGTTAATATTAACCCACAATCAGCTAGTATGGAAATTAAACAAGCCGTTGCTGAAGCTATCCATTTTCTTGATTCAGGACAGGCGCGTGTTGCCGAGCAAAAAGGTGTAGGCGATTGGGTTGTTAACGAATGGTTGAAAAAAGCAGTCCTGTTATCTTTTAGATTAGAAGATAATGTTGTTATGCAAGGTGGTTTTACTCAATACTTTGACAAAGTCTCCTCTAAATTTGCTGATATGTCAGCAGATGAATTTAATGCAACAGGTGTTCGTGTAGTACCACCAGCAAGTGCACGCCGAGGCTCTTTTATTGCTAAAGACACCGTATTGATGCCAAGCTATATCAATATTGGTGCTTATGTAGACTCAGGCACGATGGTGGATACTTGGGCAACGGTTGGTTCATGCGCACAAATCGGTAAAAACGTTCACCTTTCAGGTGGTGCTGGTATTGGCGGTGTATTAGAGCCATTACAGGCTAGTCCAACGATTATTGAAGATAACTGTTTTATTGGTGCTAGGTCAGAAGTGGTAGAAGGCGTGATTGTTGAACAAGGTGCTGTTATTTCAATGGGTGTTTATATTGGACAATCCACCAAAATTTTCAATCGTAAAACAAAAGAAATTACGTATGGACGCATTCCTGCTGGTTCAGTAGTCGTGCCTGGTAATTTACCAAGCAAGGATGGTGCTTATTCACTTTATTGTGCGGTGATTGTCAAACAAGTTAATACTAAGACACGCTCTAAAGTTGGAATCAACGAACTTTTACGAGGTATTTAAACAACAAATAAGCTTTCTTTTCTTAGCAAAAAGCTCATTACTTTTTTTGTTAAGTTAATATTAACCTTTGGTACTTGTCTTATATAGCTCTTGTTACACAAAAGCTAAAGCTTTTTAAGCGTCTCTCTCTTCTTATTTGTTATTTTTTAGCTACCAATCAGTTGCTAATAATTTAATAAAATAACTAGGGAATACTCACCAAAAATATAACGTTAGTAATAATATTGAATACATTCATGCTTTAGATGTTGATCTGGCCATTGTTTAGCTAAATTGGCAACACTAGTTTAAAAAGAGCTAGAGAGGGTATCCGCATCTTTAAGATCATCAACAATTCTAATTTAGAGATTATTTTTACTGGTTATGGAAACTCAAGCAACCTAACAATCAATGTACAAATCAATGAAAATATTACTAAAGTTACAGGCATTAATCATTAATATACAACCAAAAGACACTAAAGAAAAGGTAGTATTTGCTAAATTATCATGATAAATTTTTTGCATTTTGTTACTTCAGTATCATACACGCCTAAAGCCATGATACTATTCGTATAAGCCCAAATTACTGCGTTCACAGATTTTCATTCACAAATTCTTGGATGTTATTTAGTATTACCTAATTCATTAAAAAATAAAAACTTTGATACATCAAAATACTTATAAAACAACAGACAGCGCAATGCCTGCAAAAATGACTACGCCTATATATTTATTATGTAAGAATATCTGAAAACAGGCGCTCTTCTTACGATGCCTAATAAAATATTGGTGATAAATCATTAACAACGCAACTAAGGCTAATGAAATATCATAAAGGATAGTCAGATTAAAAACGTCTGATATTTTTATTAGAATTAACAACAGTCCAATTTGGAAAATTCCAATAATTAATCGGTCAAATTTAGCAAATAAAATAGCGGTTGATTTAACACCAATTTTTAAATCTTCTTCTCGGTCAGCCATGGCGTACATCGTGTCATAGATTACTGTCCAAATTACCGTTGCTGCGAATACATACAGAGCAGTAGTTGGTATAGTATTAAGAGTTGCTGAAAAAGCCATTGGCACACTCATGGCAAATGCCAACCCTAGTACAAATTGTGGAAAGTGAGTCCAACGTTTAGTAAATGGATACAAGATTGCTAATAATGCTGCAATCATTGCAAGTTGAATAGTTAACCAGTTGGTTAATAGCACTAATATAAATGCCAACATGATTAGTAATACAAATAATTTAAGTGCAGATTTATGATTAATCTCGCCTGAAGTAATAGGCCTTTGTTTGGTGCGTTTTATGAGTTTATCAACATGTCTATCTGCGTAGTCATTAATCACACAACCTGCTGATCGCATTAAAATAACACCCAAAACAAAAATCAATAATAATTTTAAATCAGGCACTCCTTCTGCCGCCAAAAATAATGCCCATAATGTTGGCCATAATAACAAATAAATACCAATTGGCTTGTCCAAACGCATCAGGCGTAAATACCTCCAGAAGGAAATAGTCTTGGTTTGTAAGCTACTCATAGTTTAGCTAAAAATTCTTCTAATTCGACTGGTAAAGATGCATTCACTTTCTGAATATCATTGGTTAATGGATTTGTAAAAATAAACTGATGTGCATGCAAAAATAATCTTTTTAAGCCTTTAAATTTAACTTGTCTATCAAATTCTTTGTCACCATATTTGTCATCACAAGCCAACGCATGTCCAGCATACTTTGCGTGTACACGAATTTGGTGAGTGCGTCCAGTTTCAATGCTAATCTCAACCAATGAAGCAGAAAAACCTCCATCGGAAAAATTTTTAAGTGGCTGAAAATGACTAATTGCATATTTACCTTTAGCATCCACCATAATATACCTTGAGTTTTGATAAAGTGGCGCATCAATAGTATGACATTTTTTTGACCAAACTCCTTTAACCAAGGCTGTATAACGTTTTTCAACGGTGTGTTGACTTAGCTGCTCGTGCAAGTTTTTTAATACGCTACGCTTCTTGGCAATTAAAAGCACCCCAGAAGTGGCTCGATCTAATCGGTGCACCAATTCAATAGGTTTTTTATATATTTGCCTAAGAGCTTCAATAATACCAACATCAACTCCAGAACCACTATGCACTGACAAACCACTTGGCTTGTTGATAATAAGCAGACCTTTGTCCTCATACAACTTAGCATCGATTAATAATTTTTTTAAGCTATCTGAAATATATATAGACTTAATAATAGACACTTTAATTGGCGGAATACGTACAATATCATTTAAAATAAGTTTATAGCTTACTTTTTTTCTACCTTTATTAACGCGCACCCAGCCTTTGCGAATGACCCTACAGATGTGCGACTTAGGAACACCTTTAAGTATTTTAAGCAAATAATTATCCAAACGCTGGCCTTCTGAAAATTCATCAACGATTTGAAAACTTATACTCATGCTAAAAAAAGTTGTTTAAAATTATTGGTGGTTGTATTGGCAATATTATTAATACTCACGCCGCGAATTTCAGCTAACTTTTCAGCGACATAATAGCTATAAGCTGGTGAATTAGGCTTGCCTCTATAAGGTACGGGCGTTAAATAGGGTGAATCAGTCTCAACCAACAATCTATCGCTAGGTACTTTTTTTGCTACTTCGCGCAAATCTTTAGCACTTTTAAAGGTAATAACACCAGAAAAAGAAATATAAAAACCTAAATCTAGCACTACCTTGGCAGTTTCCCAGTTTTCAGAAAAGCAATGCATGACACCTTGTTCGGCTTTTTCAGTTTGCATAATTGCAATAGTATCTTTTTTGGCATTGCGTGTATGAATAATCATCGGCTTACCCGATTGATTTGAGGCTTTAATATGCCGCCTAAAACGATCTCTTTGCCAATCAGCTGCTATCTTTTCAACATGAAAATAATCCAACCCAGTTTCACCAATGGCAATAATTTTATCATGTTCTGCTAATACTAATAATTCTTTCACACTTGGGTCTTTGCCCTCTAGTTCACAAGGATGCACGCCTACTGAGGCATAAATTTGCGGGTAATTTTTCGCCAAAGAAAATACCTCATCAAAATGCTCTAAATCAATACATACACATAAAAATTGCGTTACCGATAATTCTTTAGCATGAGCAAGCATACGCTCAACATTACCACCAAAAGCAGATAAATCTATTCTATCAATATGACAATGCGAGTCAACTATTTGCACGATTAATTAAAAGCCAAGTTGCTTAAATAAATCTTTAGCTTTGTTTTGTAGCTCTTCTGTGCCACTAAAATTCAATGAGTCTTTAATTTTATCTAAATTAAATTTTTCTTTAATACTATCAACTCTCAGTTTATGCATTAGGGTTTCTTTAATTTCTTTCTTACCCAACTCAATGCCTTTTTTCTCTAGAGCGTCTTTTATATTTTTAAGTACAACTGTCATCAATTCTTGACCAACCTGACTAAGTGCAATACCACTACCACCGCCAAATTTTTGAAGGTTAATATTAGGTACTTTGATGGTTTCTTTAAGCCACTTCGTGTCAATTTTTAATGTGATATTAGTGACATAAAATTGATTAATTTTAATTCTTTTATTACCGATATTTTGGATCTCTTCAGATAAAGAAAAAGTAGTGCCACTACTCGTTTTATCTAGATTATCAATTAGTGTAACTAAATTCACATTGGTCTTATTTTGTTCCAAAACAAAACTTATTCCATCAAAAGACAGCTCATCAATGACAATCAAATCTGAGATGCTTTCATCACTTATTTTTAATACAAAGTGGTCCAAAGAAAAGGCATATTTATTGTTAAAATTTGGGGGGTTTTTCACTTTAATAAAATCAATATTTAGACGCTTATCTAAAAAACTGGTGCTAAATTGGCTAATAGTTACTGGTATTTTGAGTAAATTTTGTGCATATTGTTGTGCATATTTTTTACCCATCGGATCAAATGCAACTGTCACAATAAGGGCTAAAATAACGATTAAACCTATTAAAAAATACCCTATTTTTTTCATTTTTCTCTCCTAAAAATTAATAAATATCGCTTACCCAAAATTTCTGGAACGCATAACGACTGAATGTCTACACCATAAGGTAATGTCTCTTGTTGAAAACCTGCTCCTTTCATCAGCAAGTATTCGCCATTATTACATAATAAATGTTGTGTCAATTTCAATATTTTTTCAACCTTTGAAAAAGCTCTTGAAATAATCTGTTCAAAGCAAAACTCAATTTGATAATTTTCTACCCTATTCTTAATAACATTAAGATTTTTCAATTGTAGTTGGGTTTTAGCAAATTGCATAAAACGACATTTTTTACCAACTGTATCAAGCACAGTAACTAAAAGTTCTGGCCTCATAATACTAATCACAATACCTGGCAGGCCCGCACCAGAACCGACATCTAATAAGGACTTATCTTTAATATACGCAATAACTGATAAGCTATCTAATAAGTGCTTGTAAACGCCTTTCTCCATGGTTCTGATAGCGCTTAGATTGTAGCTCTTATTCCACTTAATAATTAGCTTAAGGTAATTCATCAATTTGCTAATTTGTTCACTTTCAAGCTTAATATTCATCAAGCTGGCACCTTCTATTAACAATACTTCAGAGTTCATTTTGACTGATACGTTTTTAAATAAACTAATAAAATGGAAATAGAAGCAGGGGTGACGCCTTGGATACGGCTTGCTTGACCAATGGTTTCTGGCTTATGTAGTTCAAGTTTTTGTCTGACCTCAGAAGAGAGCGCTTTAATTGAGTCATAATCTATATTTACAGATAATATTGTATTTTCATTCTTACGATATTTTTCAATTTCCTCTAATTGACGTTTAATGTAACCTGCGTATTTAATTTGATTTTCAATCGAATTAATTAAAGTAGCATCCGTTAGAAACGGTTTTCCAGATTCGATTTGACTTAATATTTGATAATCAATTTTAGGTCGTTTAAGTAGTTCAAGTAAAGAATATTCATGATTTAAATTTTGATTTAAAACTACACCAGCTTGAGTGTCGCTCGCTTGTATCCAAGTATTTTTAAGACGGTTTTTTTCTTGTGTAATAGCTTCATATTTAACTTGAAAAGACTGCCAGCATACCTCACTAATCAATCCAAGATCTCTAGCCTTGGGCGTAAGGCGCTCGTCTGCATTATCCTCTCTTAATAACAAGCGATATTCAGCGCGTGAGGTAAACATCCGATAAGGTTCATTAGCGCCTTTAGTAATCAAATCATCCACCATAACGCCAATGTAGGACTCGTTACGTTTTGGTAGCCAAGCATCTCTTTCTAATATAGCACATGCCGCATTAACACCTGCCAACAACCCTTGGGCTGCCGCTTCTTCATAGCCCGTAGTGCCATTAATTTGCCCAGCAAAATATAGCCCTGAGATTTTCTTAACTTCTAGTGTCTGTTTTAATCCTCTGGGATCAAAAAAATCATACTCAATCGCATAACCTGGGCGTATAATATGCGCTTTTTCAAAACCCTTAATTGAACGAATAAAATTTAATTGCACTTCATAAGATAACGATGTAGACACCCCATTTGGATAAACCTCATTGGTAGTTAGCCCTTCAGGCTCAACAAAAATTTGATGTGAATCACGCTCACTAAAGCGTACCACTTTGTCTTCAATTGACGGACAATATCTGGGACTAATACCTTCGATATTGCCAGTAAACATGGGCGAGTCTTTTAATCCATCACGAATAAGATCATGAGTTTTTTCGTTAGTATGCGTGATATAGCAAGGGATTTGCCTTGGATGGTCTTCTTTAACACCCATGAATGAAAACGTCGGCAATGGTGTGTCTCCTGGTTGTACTTGCATGAGGGAATAATTCAATGTTCTATTATCTAATCTTGGTGGTGTACCTGTTTTTAGTCGACTAACACGTAAATCGTAAGAACGCAATTTTCCTGACAAAGCGTTTGATGGCGCATCACCTGCACGACCGCCTTGAAAATTACGCTGTCCAATGTGGATAACACCACCTAAAAAAGTACCTGATGTTAGAATCACCTTATCCGCCATAAAAGCAAGCCCCATCTGAGTCACAACACCTTTAATTTGATCATGCTCAATGATTAAATCATCAACTGCCTGTTGAAATAAAGATAGATTGTCTTGATTTTCTAAAGTGTAACGAATCTGTGCCTTATACAAAATACGATCAGCCTGCGCACGGGTCGCACGTACTGCTGGACCTTTTGAAGCATTTAGTGTACGAAATTGTATCCCAGACTTATCAATCGCGCGTGCCATAATACCACCCATCGCATCAATCTCTTTAACCAAATGTCCTTTACCAATCCCGCCAATTGCAGGGTTACAACTCATTTGCCCAAGTGTTTCAATGTTATGAGAAATAAGCAACGTACAAACACCCATACGAGCACTTGAAAGTGCCGCTTCTGTGCCAGCATGACCACCACCAATAACAATCACTGAATAGCTCTTAGCTTGTCCCATGTTCATTAACTTAAAATAAAAAGACCCGTTGTTAAAACGAGCCTTTTTTGATTCTTAATTATTAGGCATCTACTTTACTTGAACGTCCAATTCACCAGAGAGATATCTTTGACTCATAGTATCTAATGAAGACACGGTGATTTTATCAGCATTACCTGCTGAGCCAAACGCTTCAAAACGTGCTGCACAAATATCACTCATTGCATTAGTTGCTTCTTTTAAGAATTTACGTGGATCAAAGTTTGATGCATTTTCGACCAAGTATCTACGAACCGCTCCTGTTGACGCCATGCGTAAATCGGTATCAATATTAACTTTACGTACGCCATGTTTAATACCTTCTTGAATTTCTTCAACAGGAACTCCATAAGTTTGACCCATATCACCCCCAAAATCGTTAATAATCTTCAACCAATCTTGTGGCACTGAAGAAGAGCCGTGCATCACTAAATGCGTATCTGGAATGCGCGTATAAATTTCTTTAATTCTGTCAATACGTAACACATCACCTGTTGGCTCTTGGGTAAATTTATAAGCACCATGCGAGGTACCAATAGCAATGGCCAGTGCATCAACGTTAGTTGCTTTAACAAAATCAGCGGCTTCTTCAACTGAAGTTAACAACATATCTAAATCTAATTTACTTTCAGCACCATGGCCATCCTCTTCGCCCATCATGCCAGTTTCTAATGAGCCCAAACAACCTAACTCACCTTCAACAGAAACGCCACCTGCGTGTGCCATTTTTACAACTTCAGCAGTCACATTAACATTATATTCAAATGAGGCTGGTGTTTTCATATCCGTTTTTAATGAACCATCCATCATCACTGATGAAAAACCAGATTGAATTGAACGCAAACAAACAGATGGCTCAGAACCATGGTCTTGATGCATAACCACTGGAATGTGTGGATACATTTCGGTTGCTGCTAAAATTAAATGACGTAAAAACGGCTCACCTGCATAACCTCTTGCACCAGCAGAGCCTTGCATAATAACAGGACTATTGGTTTTATCTGCAGCTCGCATAATAGCATGAACTTGCTCCATATTGTTAACATTGAATGCTGGCATGCCATAGTCATTTTCTGCCGCATGATCTAATAATTCTCTTAATGAAATTAACATATTTTTCTCCTTTTTTAAGTTTTTTCTTGATAATTAAGGTTTAGTGTCTTATTATTTAATGATTATAACTATTTATATTTATTTTAATATTCTGAATCGCCAACTGTCAAAATTTTCATCAAATTTGTACCGCCTGACTTATTTTTATACATACCCTTGGTTAGTATAACGCTGTCACCATCATAAACAAAATTACCAACTTGTAAACGTTTAATGACAGCCTTATTTATCTCTATCCAATCTTTTTTAGTTGACAAAAAACAAGGATGAACCCCCCTATAGAGTGTAGCTTTTTGCAAAGTTGATACTTTATCAGACATCGCTACAATAGGAATACCTGAACTAATTCTTGACATCCATATGGCGGTTTTACCACTTTCTGTTAAGGTCACAATCACCCTAGTACCCATATGATTAGCAGCATACATTGCACTCATAGCAATAGTTTCGTCAATATAAGTAAATGTTTCATCAAGACGATGATGGGATATTTTAGCAATAGGATTTTTTTCAGTTTCAATACAAACATCATGCATAGTTTTAACAGCGTTTTCAGGAAAATTACCTACTGCTGTTTCAGCTGAAAGCATCACTGCGTCAGTGCCATCTAATACTGCATTAGCGACATCAAAAACCTCAGCACGAGTCGGGATTGGACTGGTAATCATTGATTCCAGCATTTGCGTTGCAGTAATAACAATTCGATTATTCGATCTAGCCAACTTAATTAAGCGTTTTTGTTGTGCAGGCAATTGTGCATCACCAATTTCAACACCTAAATCACCACGTGCCACCATAATGCCTGCCGACTCTTTGATGATGTCTAAAATAACACTCTCTACCAAAGACTCGGCACGTTCAATTTTTGAAATTACACCAGCATCACAACCCATTTGTTTTAATAATTGCTTAGTTTTACGCACATCATCACCGCTAATTGGAAACGATAAAGCCACATAATCTGCTTTAGCTTTTGCTGCAATTAAGATATCTTTTTTATCTTTTTCAGTCAATGCATTAGCAGACAAACCACCACCACGAAGGTTGATACCCTTTTTATCTGACAAGATACCACCTTGTGTCACAATAGTATTAATTTTATTGCCTTTAATACCAATAACCTCTAGTACTATTTTTCCGTCATCTAATAATAAAACATTACCAACTCGCACCTCTTGTGGTAATTTTTTATACACAATACCCACCGAATATTGATTGCCTGAATTCTCATCCAAATCAGCATCAAGTGCAAAAATATCACCATTATTCAGTTGAATTTTCATGCCATCTTTGAAAGTAGTAATACGAATTTTAGGACCTTGAAGATCCATCAACACACCCACATAAGTCTGATTTACTTGCGCCCAAGCACGCACTGCCTTAACTCTGTTTAAATGTTCTTGTTTTGAGCCGTGTGAGAAATTAATACGCACAACATTAACGCCTGCCTCAAGAATGCTATCTAGTACACCTTCTTTGTCCGTTGCAGGGCCAAGCGTGGCTAATATTTTAGTTCTTCTAGGCAAAATCTACACCCGAAGCTCTTTGTTCTAAAATTTCTACTGCTGGTAATATTTTGCCTTCTAAAAATTCTAAAAATGCACCACCACCTGTTGAAATATAGTTTATCTTGTCTTCAATGCCGTATTTATCAACAGCTGCCAATGTATCACCACCACCAGCAATTGAAAATGCATCAGATTCAGCAATTGCCTTACCTAGTGTTTTGGTACCACTAGCAAATTGCTCAAATTCAAACACACCAACTGGCCCATTCCATACAATAGTACCTGCGTTTTCCATAATTTTAGCTAGCTGCTTAATAGACTCAGGCCCAATATCAAAAATCATATCATCATCAGAAACTTCTGTTGAAGCCTTGGTTTGCGCTTCTGCAGTCTCTGAAAACTCCTTGCCACAAACCACATCTGTTGGCACTGGGATTTCACAATCTTCCATTAGTTTTTTAGCCATTGGGATTAAATCATGTTCACACAAAGATTTGCCCACGTTAAAACCCTGAGCTGCAATAAAAGTATTGGCAATACCGCCACCTACAACTAGTTGATCTACTATTTTAGATAAAGACTCAAGTACGGTTAACTTTGTTGAAACCTTAGAGCCGCCAACAATCGCAACCATTGGGCGCTTAGGATTATCTAATACCTTTCCAAGCGCATCAAGCTCACCCGATAATAATGGACCTGAACAAGCAATGGGCGCATATTTAGCAACACCATGAGTAGAAGCCTGAGCGCGATGCGCAGTACCAAACGCGTCCATCACAAAAATATCACACATCAAAGCCATACGCTTAGATAAGTTATCGTCATTAGCCATTTCACCAGCATTAAAGCGTACGTTTTCACAAAGCACCACCTCACCATTGTTCATTTGAACACCATTCAGCCAGTCTTTTTCTAAACGCACTGTGGTATTTAATAATTCACTCAAACGATCAGCAACAGGTTGCAGGCTAAATTCATCACTTGGCTCACCTTCAATTGGACGACCACGGTGTGACATCAGCATGACTTTAGCGCCTTGTTTTAAAGCAATTTTAATGGTTGGTAGAGAGGCTTTAATACGCTTATCACTGGTAACAATCCAATTAGAAATCGACACATTAAGGTCTTGACGAATTAACACTCGTTTTGAACTTAAATCCAAATCTAATAAATTAATAACTGACATAATAATTCTCCTATTTATTTTATGCAATAGACTGATTAACAATTTTAATCAGGCTCAACCAATGATAATAGCTCATTAGCATTTAACAGTTGAACAATTTGCTTAGAGAGCAATACCAAACCAACTTTAGTAACATTATCCTGAGTATACACTGAAATTCGACACGGTAACATTGTGGCTAAATTAATATCCTTTTCAAGAATATCTTTTGCAACTTTTGGATTACAAATTTCGAATATCTGGCATTCCTCTGTCAGCCAATGTTTGTTTAATATCAAAAATATGCAAAATATCAAACCGGTTGTCTATAACAGCTTTCTTAAGTCTTTTAATTACCCCACTAACACTTAGTTGTGAGCTTTTAATATATAAACCTGACATAAAAGAACAGCTTCGTAATACGAGCCGTATTTTTAATAGTTTAAGCAATATGCTCAACTAAACGAAGCATATTACAAGTATAACCATACTCGTTATCATACCAAGATACAACTTTAACAAACGTATCATCCAGCGCAATACCTGCGCTAGAATCAAAAATAGAAGAAGCGCTAAAACCACGGAAGTCACTTGATACAACTGAGTCTTCGGTGTAGGCTAATGTGCCCTTCATTGAGCTTTTTGAGGCTTCTTTCATAGCATCACAAATTTGCTCATAAGTTACATTCTTGTTTAACTCGCAAGTTAAATCAACCACTGAAACATCAACCGATGGAATACGAAATGCCATACCTGTTAATTTACCATTAAGCTCTGGCAATACAACACCTACTGCTTTAGCAGCACCTGTTGATGAAGGAATGATATTCTCAAACACCGAACGACCACCTCTCCAATCTTTCATTGAAGGACCGTCAACCGTTTTTTGTGCTGCTGTTGATGCATGAACTGTCGTCATTAAACCGCGCTTTAAGCCCCAATTATCATTAATCACTTTAGCGATTGGTGCAAGACAATTAGTGGTACAAGATGCTGCTGAAATAATGGCCTGACCTGTATATTTAGTGTGATTTACACCATATACAAACATTGGTGTGTTGTCTTTAGAAGGTGCTGATTGAACCACTTTTTTTGCACCCGCATCAATGTGCGCTTGACAAAATTCTTCAGTTAAGAAAAAACCTGTGCAATCAATTGCCACATCTACATCAATATCACCCCATGCAAGATCAGCAGGATTACGTTCAGCTGACAAGCGAATTTTTTTGCCATTGATGACAAAATTATCACCATCAACTACAATATCGCCATCAAAACGACCGTGAACTGTATCATACTTTAGCATATATGCCAAGTAATCATTGTCTAATAAGTCGTTAATACCAACTACTTCTAGTTCTGAAAAATTCTTTGCAATTGCACGAAATACCATGCGACCAATACGACCAAAACCATTAATACCCACTTTTATTGCCATTTTCTTACTCCTTTTTTACTCCAATTACATTATACCATTTAGGCATAAATCTCATTAAAAACACTAAAAAGATTATCAATAACTTTTACCATGTTTAAATTTATTATTTTAACCAATAACAGCTATTGCTTTTGCAATGACGTTATTTATTGTAAAACCAAATGCTTTAAATAATTGATCCGCTGGTGCAGACTCACCGAAGGTTGTCATACAAACCACATCACCATCTAGACCTACGTATTTATACCATCCATCACCAACACCTGCCTCAATTGCAAGGCGCTTTACACCAGGTGTTAAAACTGAATCTTTATAAGCTTGGCCTTGATCATCATAAGCATTTGTACAAGGCATTGAAACAACACGCACTTTGACATCCATTGCTGCTGCTGCTTCAACTGCTAAGCCCACTTCAGAACCCGTTGCAATAAAGATAATATCAGCCGTACCTTCACAATCTTTAAGAATATAACCGCCTTTTTCAATATTTGCCACTTGCTCAGAAGTTCGCTCCATTGCCGTTAAAGTTTGGCGTGAAAAAACCAGTCCTGTTGGCGCATTATTTCTAAGTATCGCCATTTTCCAAGATACCGCTGATTCCACTGCATCGCATCCTCTCCAAGACTGGAAATTAGGAATCATGCGCATGGTTGCTAACTGCTCAATTGGCTGATGCGTAGGACCATCTTCGCCTAGACCGATAGAATCATGAGTATAAACATAAATTGTACCAATTTTCATCAGTGCTGACATACGCAATGCATTACGCATAAATTCCATAAACATAAAAAATGTTGCACCATAAACCTTAAAAGCACCATGAAGCACCATACCATTCATCATGTGTGCCATACCAAATTCACGAACACCCCATGAAATATAATTACCATTCGCGTTTTGTGCATTCACTTTAACAGTACCTGACCAATTAGTTAGGTTAGATCCGGTCAAATCAGCAGAGCCTCCAAACATTTCTGGCAATAAAGGAGCCATGGTTTCAATCGTACGTTGAGAGGCTTGACGAGAAGCGATGCTTGGCATTTCTTCTTGCGTTTTAGCAATGAATTTATCCATTTCAATTACAAAATTATCAGGCAAATCACCCGACATACGGCGCTCAAACTCAGCAGCATCTGCTGGAAACTCAGCCTTATAAGCTGCAAATTTAACATCCCAAGCTGATTCATCAATAGTACCTTTTTCTTTATGATCCCAGCCTTTATAAATATCTGCAGGAATTTTAAATGGCGCAAAGTCCCAGCCCAACTCTTTACGAGTTGCAGCAATTTCATCATCACCCAATGGGGCGCCATGACAATTATGTGTACCGCATAAATTAGGCGAACCAAAGCCAATGGTTGTTCGTGTACAAATAAGCGAAGGTTTAGCAGTTTCAGCTTTGGCTGCATTAATAGCTGCATTAATGGCATCAGCATCATGCCCATCAACATCACGAACAACATGCCAACCATAAGACTCAAAACGACCCGCTGCATCTTTTTCCATCCAGTCAGAAATATGGCCATCAATAGAAATATCATTATCGTCCCAAAACGCAATCAATTTGCCAAGCCCCAACGTACCAGCCATAGCGCAAGACTCATGAGACAAGCCCTCCATTAAGCAACCATCACCCATAAATACATAGGTGTTATGATCAACAATATCATGACCTGGCTTGTTAAATTGTGCCCCTAATGTACGCTCGGCAATTGCCATACCAACTGCATTGGTAACGCCTTGTCCTAATGGTCCTGTTGTTGTCTCAATACCATCTGCATATCCATATTCAGGATGACCTGCTGTTTTAGCATGCAATTGACGAAAGTTTTTAATATCATTCATGCTAAGATCATAACCTGATAAATGTAGCAATGAATAAATTAGCATCGATCCATGTCCATTTGATAATACAAAACGGTCACGATCAGCCCACTTAGCGTGTATTGGGTTATACTTCAAATGATCATTCCAAAGTACCTGAGCAATATCTGCCATACCCATTGGCGCACCTGGATGACCTGAGTTTGCCTTTTGAACTGCATCCATGCTTAAAGCACGAATGGCATTTGCTAAATCTCTGCGTGATGGCATATAAAATTCCTTGCTCAAAAATTGAATAATTATACGTAAAAATTACCCTTAATCAAGGCGCTCTCAAATGATTGTTTTATAAAAACAAGTAATCACACAATAGGAACACTGACTCGATTATGAAGCTAGTTTTTTATAACAAACAAAGCAAGATACGTAATATTGTATGGGTGGTTATGGGTGGACTTGAACCACCGACCCCAGCATTATGAATGCTGTGCTCTAACCAACTGAGCTACATAACCAATAAGAAGGGAGTATTATCGAAAGATTTAACGTAAATGTCAACAGATAAGACGTAATATTAATAAAATCAATTACTATGTCAATTATTAAAATAGCACTAACGGGTGGTATTGCTTGTGGTAAGTCAAGGGTAAGTCAAATCTTAAGTGGCTTGGGTGTGGATGTTATTAACCTTGACAAACTTGCACGCCAAGCTGTCAAACCTGACACGCTTGTACTTAAAAAGCTAATAAAACACTTTGGCAATGACATTCTTAATGCTGATAAAAGTCTTGATCGTAGCGCTTTACGTGAGCTTTTATTAGAAAGTAAATCTAATCAACAATTGATTGAAACAATGTTGCATCCAGAAATATTAATGCGTATGCAAACTGAAATTAAAAAACTAGAAAGTAAACTAGTAGTGGTTGAAATACCGTTATTAGCTGAAAAAAACCTTACTCATTTATTTGATAGGATAATCATTGTTGGTTGTAATGAAGAAGAACAATTAAAAAGATTAATTGCTCGTAACGATATTAGTCTAAAAGAAGCAAAAAGTATGATTTCTACGCAAATTAATCATTTACTACGCTTAGAATTATGTAACAAAACACCTATTGATATTATTGAAAATAACCTAGATATTGCTGACTTAACCCAAAAAACTAACCAATTGTATAAAAAACTAACCAATTTGTAATCTTTAAATAATATTACGATTGATTAGGTGTTCTGTGATAGTGTTATTAACATCCCCTTCATCAATAACATTATCAGGGTAAACAGCCACCATACAACCATATTCACAACGTCTCAAGCGGCACGACTTACTGACACTAATTTTACTCTCACCTAGATTGCCTTCTTGGTGACATTCATTCTTAACGTAACTATGTATCGCTTCAGATTTAAGCTATACAATACGTTTTACCATTTTTACAAATATTGTTACAAAAGAAAATATGCCGCATATAAAGGTTTATCAAAAAAATCTTTAAAAATCAATAGCACGCTGATAGCAGTATTTTTTATCAAAACCGGTTATTTTAGCTACAAGTTTAGCAGCTTTTGCCGCACCCATTTCAGCGAGCAAAATAGGTAATATTTTGTCCAATATCTCCTCTTCTGATATTTTATTACCCTTATCCATTGCTGAAATAAGAATCACAAATTCACCTTTTTGATGTGCATCATCCGCTTGTAAATAATCAATCAACTTTGGCAATGTGTTTGTGTTGATTGTCTCAAACAACTTGGTGAGCTCTTTGGCAAAGCAAACAATACGTTCATTACCTAGTATTACTTGTAAATCTTGCGCACAGGAAAGAATACGTTTGGGCGATTCATAAAAAATAGCCACTTCATTGATATGGGCGATTGAGCGAATTACCTTAAGACGTGCTGATTGCTTACTGGGTAAAAAACCAAAAAAACTAAATTTATCGCTGGCAATTCCTGATGCGCTAATTGCGCTAATCATTGCGTTAGAACCAGGAATTGGCGATACGTTAATGTCTGCTTTTTTCGCCTCGCTCACTAATATATAGCCTGGATCACTAATAAGTGGCGTACCTGCATCGCTAATCAATGCAATATGTTTGCCTGCTAATAATTCATTGATTACATCTGGTGTTTTACGTTTTTCATTATGCTCATGAAAAGCACGCATAGACGTTGTAATATCATAATGATTAAGCAAGTGTTTGGAATGACGTGTATCCTCTGCCAAAATAATATCAACTATTTTTAGCGTTTCAATCGCCCTAAAAGTGATATCATCTAGGTTTCCAATTGGTGTGGCAACAATATAAAGCGTTCCGTTCATATTCGGTTTTAAAAGAAAAATTGCTAATCAGACAAAAAGTATTGCATTGGCATATTTGTCCAACATAGCATCTTAAGCTCATTGAAAAAAATTATTTAACCCCGTTGGGTAAAACAGGTATCATTATGCTTGATAAAATCGGTCAAACACTAATTTTTAACTGAAGTTCGTTATCGTACTAATATTCGTTTTAGTACTGCGATAGAAACGGCCGCTTTCAAAAGCAAGAAAATATAATTCACATTTGCTAAATTATATTTACAAAGACACCAAAAAAAATATTAAGATTATCTGCTCAAGTATTAGAATCTAATTTAAAATACCCTAAGATTTTTTGAATAAAAGACGCTTTCGAAAACTAAACATCATGAAAAAAATCATTCTATCAATATCTCTAATAGTAAACTCTTTATTTCTAATAGGTTGTGCACCAGTCATTCAAGGCGCCTCAACCGTTAGTTCAGTAATTTCAATAAGTAATGATAGACGCAGTATTGGAAAAATACTAGATGATAAGACTATTGCTTCTAGGCTATTAATCTGGTACAGTGAAGATCCAACACTAAGTGATGTGCATCTTAATTTTATGGTTTATAACAAAACAGTGCTCATTACTGGAGAAGTGTCAACACCAGAAATACGCATTTATGCTAGCAAACAAGCACAACTTCAAGTACCAAATATTTCACAAATATTTAATGAAATCAAACTCGGACCTTCAAGCGGGTTAATCAGTCGAGTCAAAGATTCAGCTATCACCATACAAGTAGAGTTTCTATTTCAAAACCAAGAAGTGTTTCATCCAATCCATGTTCGGGTAATGACCGAAAACCAGGTGGTTTATTTAATGGGCGCTTTAACTAAGCGCGAAGCGAATATGGCTGCTAAAACTGCTGCTAAAGCCAAAGGTGCTTACAAGGTTGTGAAGTTATTTGATTATCTAAAAACTCGTCCAAAGGCTGAAATAGAACGTGATAAGCTTAAAGAACTTGAAGATAAACGTAAAGCTGAATTTGAAAAACAACAAGTCGACCTTGAGACAAAAAAAGCTGACTTACAGCGACAAATTAGAGCATTAAGTAGCAATACTACAGCGACAAATTTTTCACCAGAATATGCATTCTAATACCATAACCTTCCACCCATACTTGATATTTAGACACTCAACAGTACGATGCATAACCAACATAGTGGTTTGCAAAGTATTAATTTTATCAATTTCAATCACACTTACTTCACACACCGCCCATTAGCATTAATAAACAATCAACGCATACACAAAATCTCACACTTTTTCTCACTAAGATTTTTTGAATCGGTCAATTCAGGCAAATCAAAATTATTTGACAAAATAACTACACCCACAATAATTATTAACACTCTCTTCAATCTAACATAGACGTGTTCAAAGGATAACTTCCACACTTAAAAAGAATTCAAATAAAAAATAAATGTTATGCTTAATAACATTTATTTTTCTACTAACCATCAACAGCTTTAAAACCGATATCATCCCGATAATAAGCACCCTTCCAATTGATTTTTTTCACCAGTTGGTAGGCTTTAGTTTTAGCATCTAAGATACTTTCACCCAAAGCTGTCGCACATAAAACACGCCCACCACTGGATAGGATCTTGCCATTTTCTAGCTTTGTTCCTGCATGGAAAACTTTAGCGTCTTGACTATTTTCTGGCAGAATAATTGATTCACTAGTATTGTAAGCATTTGGATAGCCTTTTGCAGCTAAAACTACACCAAGGCAAATGCGTTCATCCCACTCAATGCTTGCTTGGTCTAATTTTTGTTGTGTTGCTAATAAACATAAGTCTGCCAAATTAGATCTAAGACGCATCATAATCGGCTGAGTTTCAGGGTCACCAAAACGACAATTATATTCTAATACTTTAAAATTATTATCTTGATCAATCATCAATCCTGCATATAAAAATCCTGTGTAGATATTTCCTTCTGCTGCCATTGCATCAACAGTTGGGTAAATAACTTTAGTCATGATTGTCTGAAAAATCTCATCGGTAACAATAGGCGCTGGAGAATAAGCACCCATACCACCAGTGTTTGGGCCTTTATCGCCATTATCACGGGTTTTATGGTCTTGTGAGGTTGCCATTGGCAAAACATTTTTACCATCACACATCACAATAAAACTTGCTTCTTCGCCACTCAAAAACTCTTCAATAACTACACGTGAACCCGCTTCACCAAAACGATTGTCTTGTAACATATTAATAATTACACCTTCGGCTTCAGCTTGCGTATGAGCAATAATCACACCTTTACCTGTAGCCAAACCATCAGCTTTAATGACGATAGGTGTGCCTTTATTTTTAACATACTGAATGGCAGAATCTACGTTGGTAAATACGCCGTAATACGCTGTTGGAATATTATTACGTTCTAAAAAATACTTACAAAATGCCTTAGAACCCTCAAGTTGTGAAGCCGCTTTAGTTGGTCCAAAAATTACCAAATCCTCTTCTTGGAAACGATCAACCACGCCTATTACCAATGGCGCTTCAGGACCAACAATGGTTAAATCAATTTTATTGACTTTTACAAAAGCAATTAAACCTTCCATATCCTCTGCAGCAATACCAACATTAGTCAACTTATTTTCTAACTGTGTACCAGCATTACCAGGGGCAACAAATACTTGACTGACTGTATCAAATTTAGCACACTGCCAAGCAAAAGCATGTTCACGACCACCACTACCAATAACTAAAACTTTCATAAGCACTCCGTAATAAATTTTTTATGTGATAAAACTCACGATGCCATCGTAATTAATCGACATTAATACGATTGAATTAAACAAATTAATAATAATTGAGTGTAAATAACAACCCTCAAGAGGCGTAATTATAAAATATTTTGCAAGATAAAATGCAAGTCATCCTCATGAATTAGCTGCTGAATTTTTTGATTTCTATCCAATATAGAACTACTGCCAATCCTTTGAAAATAGGACAAAGGTCTTATCTTTTTCATAAAGGTTAATTTTATTAAAATCAATATAGTCAAGCTTTAACAAATAATCTACTAAATGATTCTCAGTATTAAACAGGTCAAATACTGATATTGATGTAACACTCAACTCTTCATTATTGAATCCTATAACAAAACGATACGCACCCATTTTAAGTAGCAAAAATAGCCAAACATCGACAGCTTATCAAGTACTCATCTACAATATTAAAAACTCGTTCGTGATTATAAACACTTTCACGCAAGCTTTTATTGTCCTTAATAGAGCGCATTAAATTGTTATAAAAATAACAACTGGTGCTTTTTTCTCATATAAATAACCTTTTTGGTACAATTGTCCCATTTTCTTGACACTCTCCAATACCAAAAAATTGTTTTTTCTCATCAAATAATTTCACTTTAAACAATCCTTGCTTATCTGTTTGAATCTCTCTACCAAACTTGATATTCACACTTTGAGCTTCACTCAAATAAACGTTTTCAAGATTTGGTAGCATAGCTTCACTAGCAAGAATTTTATCATCCAGTGTTTGATAATTATCCAATGCTAGTGCCTCAAGATCAGAAAATTTAAAAGTTTGGCTGATGTCAATATGTGCAAAGCCTGTGCGTCTGAGTTCAACAACATGTGCACCACAACCTAGTTTTTTACCAATATCTTCTATTAAAGTACGAATATAAGTGCCTTTAGAGCAGGTTATTTCAAGCGAAAGTATGCCATTTGCATAACCAAGATAAGTCATTTTATGAATAGTAACTGGGCGCGATTCTCTTTTTACCTCCACACCTTGTCTGGCAAGTTTATACAATGGATGTCCGTCTCTTTTGAGTGCTGAATACATAGGTGGAATTTGCAAAATATCACCTATAAAACTTATAGCCGTATTAACAATCTCACGCTCATTTAAATGCTCAAAAGATTGGGTTTTGATAATACTGCCTTCGCAATCACCTGTATCAGTCATTTGCCCCAGCTTACTACGCACAAAATAACTCTTATCATTCTCTAGTAAAAATTGTGCAATCTTAGTCGCTTGGCCTAAACAAATTGGCAAAATACCACTTGCTAAAGGGTCTAGGGCGCCTGTATGCCCAGCCTTTTTTGCAAAAAAAAGTCGTTTTACTTTTTGTAGAGCGGCATTAGAGCTTAGACCAACATCTTTATCTAATAAAACAATACCATTAATGTCTCTACCTTTTGGATTACGTCTCGACATGAAATGAGCTAACGCAATAGTCCATTAAAGTTTAGACAGTAGTTGTTCAATTCTTGCACCTGTATTAGACGCAGAGTCAAAGATAAATCCAAGTGCAGGTGTGTGGCGAAGGTCTAACGTTTTTGACAAACGCGAACGAAAAAAACCACTAGCTTTACTAAGTATAGGTTCAACTACCGTCCTATCTTCTTTAGTGACTGTATAAAAAACCTTAGCACTGCTTAAATCACGACTTGCCAATACATCAGTAATCATCACACCACTTAACCTTGGATCTTTGGTAGTGGTTTTTAATAATAACGTTAACTCACGACGAATTAGTTCACTAATTCTTTCAACTCTATAAGAGGTCTGTTCTAACACTTGTATCAAAAGCTCAATTAAAGTGTACGTATTCTTTCAATACGTTCAAAAACTTCTATTTGATCACCCGGTTGAATGTCTGTGTAATTAAGGACGCCAATACCACATTCAGTACCTGATTTCACTTCATTAACATTGTCCTTAAAACGTCTTAGTGATTCTAGCCAGCCTTCAAAAATAACCACACTATCACGCAATACCCGGATTAGGCTGTCACGTCTAACCACGCCCTCTTCAACCATACACCCTGCAATATCACCCATTTTTTGAGATCTGAACACACTCTTAACAGAGGCAATACCAATAATATTTTCACTAAGTTCAGGGCTAAGTAAACCACTCATAATCGTTTTAACATCATCAATTAAGTTATAAATAATTGAATAGTATTCAATACGAACACCTTCATTGTCAGCTGTTTTACGTGCAACAGCATCAGCACGCACATTAAAACCAAGTACCAAAGCGTTAGAAGTTGCTGCTAATGTAATGTCAGTATTGTTAATGCCACCAACACCACTTGACACCACTTTCACTTTAGCTTCATCCGTTGACAACCCTTCCAAGGCTTCAATCAATGCCTGCGCTGAACCTCTAACATCCGCTTTAAGCAATACATTAACGGTTGAAACATTGCTTTCCTCCATTTTCATTAGGAAGTTTTCCATCTTCGATGCTTGTTGTTTTTGCAATTGCGCTTCACGATTTTTAGCTTTTCTAAAATCAGCCACTTCACGAGCCTTACGTTCACTATCCACCACTAACACTTCATCACCAGAATTGGGAACGCCAGACAAACCTAATACCTCTACAGGCATTGACGGCGTAGCTGATTTGAGTACTTTACCTTTATCATCCACAATTTGCTTCACTTTTCCATATTCAAACCCAGCAATCATGATATCACCTTTATTCAACGTGCCAGATTGTACCAAAATAGTAGTAACCTTGCCGCGGCCTTTTTCAAGACGCGCTTCCAGTACAGTACCGCGTGCTAACGCTTTAATCACAGCTGAAAATTCTAAAACCTCAGCAGTTAATGAGATTGCGTCTAATAAAGCATCTACGCCTTCTCCAGTATACGCTGATACTGGTATCATCATTACATCGCCACCCCAATCTTCAGAGATAACATTATGCGTTGAAAGTACTTGCTTAATTTTATCAATATCAATTCCTTCTTTATCTATCTTATTAATTGCAACAATCATTGGCACACCTGCGGTTTGTACATGCTTGATAGACTCAATCGTTTGTGGCATCACACCATCATCAGCAGCCACCACCAAAATAACAATATCAGTCGCATTAGCGCTACGAGAGCGCATTTTAGAAAACGCTGCATGCCCTGGTGTATCAATAAAAGTAATGGTATTACCATTTGACTGAACTTGATAAGCGCCAATGTGTTGCGTAATACCGCCAGCTTCACCGTGCGTTACTTTGGCTTGACGAATATAATCAAGCAGTGAGGTTTTTCCATGATCAACATGTCCCATAATGGTTACAACAGGTGGTCTGGCCTTTTCATTACCACTAGATTTTAACTGCTCAATTAATACATCTTCAACGGTTTCTTCAACACTAGCAATGCTTTTATGTCCCATTTCTTCTACAACTAACATGGCAGTATCTTGGTCAATCACATCATTCAGTGTTGCCATAACGCCCATACCCATCAACACCTTAAGAACTTCGCCAGCTTTAGTAGCCATCTTTTGTGCAAGTTCGGTTACTTTAATATTTTCAGCAATAGCAATTTCGTGAACCACTTTTTCAATAGGTTTTTGGAAAGCGTGTTGCGCCTGCTCTTCTTGTACTTTTTGTGACAGGCGTGTTCTGTCTTTTTTCTTTAGTTTACGATTTGGATTATGTCTAGCAACGTGAAGTTGCCTGCGAGTATTATTGCCATTAAGTGTATTGCGTAAGCGTTTAGGTTTCTTATCTTCTTTGAACTTATCTATCATTTTTGGTTTTTCAGCTTTTTTCTCAATTTCTTGCGCTTGCGCCTGTTTAACAGTTTTTTTCTGGGCTTTTAGCACTTCTGCTTGAGTTTTTTGCAAACGTACCATCTCCAAGCGTTTAGCATCTTGGGCTAATAATTTTTTATCTGCATCACGACCAGCATCCAAGGCAACTTGAACGGCTTGAGCGACTTCATTAACAGCGATTTCAGGCTGTTCATCAGTCGCTGTAGCTGACTTTGTAAGACGTTTTTTCTTAACTTGCACCTTGGCACCACTTGCTGAATTGGCACTAGACTTAATGCCAGTCTTAGAAAAGGAAAACATACTAGATTTACTACTTGAACGTTTTGAAAGGCTACTCATCAAAATTTTTCTTTCTTCTGCTGAAATGGCAGAATCTGAATTTTTACCATCAACACCAGCATTAGCCAGAATTGTGATTACCTCATCAGGCGTCTTTTTCAATAATTTAGAGAGTGTTTGAACTGTATGTGCCATAAGCTTTGCCTATATTTTTTTAAAATTATTAACTTAAAATAAATTCTAACTCTAAATTAAAACCATCCTTCATTTTCTCTTGCAATCATGATAACACTAGATGCTATTTCAGTATCCATGTTTTGAATATCGAGCAAGTCATCAATAGACAACTCTGCCAAGTCATCAACAGTAACAATATCTGCTTCAATTAATGCACTTGCCAAGTCCTCACCAACTCCTTCAACACTCATTAGTAGCTCAGAAGCCTCAGCATCTCCCAAAGCCTGCACTAATTGTGCATCTGATGCGCGCTCTTGAAGTTCTTCAACCATTGATGCGTCAAACTCTTCTATGTTTTCTAATACTTGTGCATCTGCATCAACCAACTCACCCACACTACCAAACCCTTCTTCAATTAACACGCCTGCCACTTCAGAATCAACGCCTAATTGGTCGGCAAGTTTATCGCTAATTTTTAACGTTTCCTGTGCTTGTTTTTCATCAGCTTGAGTTGTTGACATCACATTTAATCTCCAACCAGTTAAACGAGAGGCAAGCTTAATGTTTTGACCACCACGACCAATGGCTAATGCTAACTGATCATCCTCAACTGCGATGTCCATTGAGTGCTTATCTTCATCAACAATAATTGAACTCACCTGCGCAGGCGCCATTGCATTAATCACAAATTGTGCATGATCTTCGTCCCAAAGAATGATATCAACACGCTCAGCATTCAGCTCATTTGACACCGCCTGAACACGTGCGCCACGCATACCAATGCAAGAACCAATGGGGTCTATACGTCTATCTTTAGCTCTAACTGCTAGTTTCGAGCGCAAACCCGGGTCTCTACTACCGCCCATGATTTCAATCACGCCTTCAGAAATTTCAGGCACTTCCATTTTAAACAGCTCAATCATCATTTCAGGCATACTACGTGATAGGAAAATTTGCGCACCACGAACAGAGGGTTTCACCTCTTTAATATAGGCCCTTAAACGGTCATTTTTACGCACTGATTCATTAGGAATGAGGTCAAATTTAGGAATCATGCCATCAACGCCACCACCCGTATCCACATAAACATTGCCTCTATCAACACGTTTAACCGTGACCATAACCACCTCGCCAATACGAGAGGAATAATCATTAACAATCACCTCTCTTTCTGCCTCACGAACCTTTTGGACAATCACTTGCTTAACAATTTGCGCTGCAATACGACCAAACTTTTGTGTTTCAATTGGCTTACGTACATAATCATCAACCGCTACACCACTCGCATCTTTTGCATAAACATGTAATTCTGAATCAAACTCAGTGCCATCATCATCAACAAATGTCTCACCATCTGCCACAACCATCCACTGCCTAAAGGTTAAAAATTCGCCCGTCTGTCTGTTAATTTCAACATATGCATCAATATTATTACGTTTTTTTGTAGCAATAGCCAATGCTTCTTCTAACGACTCAAGCACCTCTTCTTTAGAAATGTTTTTCTCGTTTGAAATTGCCTCAACCATCAAAAATAATTCTTTGCCGTCCATGTCTTTATTCTCCTAAATCACCCAATTGGGCTTAAAAATCAACCACTAAATTTGCTTTTTCAATCAGATCAATATCCAAAATAACCAGATCCAATTCACCAACCAACTCAAACGTATTATCAGCCTCATTAACACAACCAATCACACCAAAAAAATTGCGCCGCCCATCAATCGGCCTAACCATGCGTAACTTAACATTAGCGCCTAAAAAACGCTGATAATGCTCCTTATGGAACAATGGGCGCTCAATACCAGGTGATGAAACCTCCAAGGTGTATTGGCCACTAATCGGTTCCTCCACGTCAAAAATACTACTCAATTGACGAGAGACTTTTTCACAATCGTTAACACCAACGCCTTTTTTATCTGTATCAATAAAAACCCTCAAGATACTATGTTTGCCGCTAGCAACGTATTCAATACCCACCAATTCATAGCACATGTCCTTAATAACAAGCTCAATTAAATGGGTAATTTTGTCAGTCACTCTTGCCATATTATTCCTACTCATTCACCTTTCTACGCATAACAAAAACCCCCTGGAAAGGGGGTCTTAATCAACTCTTTCATTAATAAAATAATAAAAAAAGCAACTTAACTGGTAGCGGGGACAGGATTTGAACCTATGACCTTCGGGTTATGAGCCCGACGAGCTACCGAACTGCTCCACCCCGCACTAAAATGTATAAATTATACACTATAATATTTCAATATGAAAAAAATAAAAATTGCCGTATTAATGAATGATATTAGCACTATTAATCCAAAAAAAGATTCTTCCTTAGCCATGATGTTAGAAGCATCAAAACGAGGTTGGGAGAT
This sequence comes from Candidatus Ruthia magnifica str. Cm (Calyptogena magnifica), assembly GCF_000015105.1. Classification (NCBI taxonomy): domain Bacteria; kingdom Pseudomonadati; phylum Pseudomonadota; class Gammaproteobacteria; family Pseudothioglobaceae (SeqCode); genus Candidatus Ruthturnera; species Candidatus Ruthturnera calyptogenae. Next base: position 60,191 of record NC_008610.1, on the reverse strand, counting down.
TTACACCTTTGATACCACTGATTTATTTGCTCAAGATGGCCTAGTATTTGCCGATTGTGCAAAAACCACAGTTAGTAATAATCTTGATCATTGGTTTGAAAGAAAAACTAATGTAGTTATGACACTTGATGAATTTGACGTCATTTTAATGCGCAAGGATCCCCCATTTGATATGACCTATATTTATAGCACTTATTTATTGGAGCAAGCTGAAAATAAAGGTGTATTAGTCGTTAATAAGCCCCAATCCTTACGCGATGCCAATGAAAAATTATTTGCCCTTAATTTTCCACATTGTATGCCAAAAACGCTGGTCAGTGCTAATCAAAACAAGATTAAAGCCTTTATTAAAACACAAAATACTGCTGTCATTAAACCACTTGATGGCATGGGGGGATATGATATTTTCAAACTTGAATCATATGATATAACGATAGATGCCGTATTAAAACGCCTAACAAACAACGGTAAACACCCAATCATGGCTCAAGCGTTTTTGCCCGACATTGACAAAGGTGATAAACGTATTTTGTTGATTAATGGTAAACCAGTTGATTATGCACTTGCCCGTATTCCTGCCAAAGGTAATTTTAAGGGCAACCTTGCCGCTGGTGCTAAAGGCGTTGGACAGCTATTAAGTGATAGAGATAGATATCTATGCGAACAAATCGCACCTACACTTAAAACCAAAGGCTTAATATTTGTTGGGTTAGATGTCATTGGTGATTATATTACTGAGATTAACGTTACCAGTCCAACTTGCATTCGCGAGCTAGATACGCAATTTAACCTTAATATTGCAGGTGAATTACTTAATGTTATTGAACAAAAAATTAGCACTAATCGCTACTAAGAAATCAATAAATATCGGGTCAATGCTGTGCCTATACCAACAGCAGACAGAGATAGGACAACGTTAAGTAATATATTAAGCCCTGCTTGTCCATAATGCCCAAGACTAATCATTTCAATAGATTCCCAAGATAGGGTTGACATGGTTGTTAATGATCCAGTTAAGCCGATCAGCAGCATCAACCGGTATGCTTCACGTAAGGCAGCTTTTTCAAGCACAATCACCACCAACATGCCTGCCAAAAACGAGCCCAAGACATTCACGCCTAAAGTGCCATAAGGAAAACCTGAGCCAAGTGTAGTGTTCATTAATTGGATTAAATAATAACGCATACTAGCACCAATAGTTGCACCGACACCAATTAATAGAATTGTGAGCAAAACACTCATTACAAACCTCTTAGTTGTTTCAATTTTTCACCAATTTTAATCTCTAAACCTCGATTGCTAGGCTGATAAACCTGCCCACCAAATTCGTTTGGAAAATATGTCTTCCCACGTGCAAATGCATCAGACTCATCATGTGCATAGCGATACTCTTTTCCATAACTCAATTCATTCATCAACTGAGTCGGCGTATTGCACAAATATTTTTGCACAAGCAAATCTGGCGTTTTTTGACTTCAGCCATCGCTCAGTTAAATACTTTACACGGTATTAGACTTTGGTGCAACTGCACATACACCACAGCTGGCCCCGCTCGATTGCCTTCTTTAGCGCCCATACGCGTAAATATATCCCAAGTATTAAGTGTAATTTCTAGCACACATGGATCAGCATTGCCAATGTCTTCTGAGGCAATTGCCAATAAACGTCTAGCAATCGTTTTTGCATCGCATCCAGAAACCAACATTCTTGCCATCCAATACAAAGCCCCATCAGGAGACGAACTACGTACTGATTTAGAAAAGTAGATAATTGTTGATAAAAAATATCACCACCTTTATCAAAGGTACTAATTTTATCTTGTAGCAGCTGATTAATTGATTCAGAATTTAATGAGGTTAATTCTGATAAAGAAATTTGCTCTACAATATTAATCAATCTGCACGTATCACCGTTGTTTGCACTAATAATTTGCATTCTAAGCGTCTCATCCAGTAAAGTTAATGATTCATGCTTGAACGCTCTTTGTAATATTTGTTCAAGTTCCTGTACGTTCAACACATTTAGTGTATAAACACTTAAACGTGAAAATAGCGCTTTATTAATTTCAAAAGAAGGATTTTCAGTCATTGCACCAGTCAGCACTAATAAACCTGACTCAATATGTAGTAAAAGCCATCTTACTAGACTTTATTAAAACGATGAATCTCATCTACAAATAGCAGTGTTTGTTTTCCTATTTTCTAGAGTTTTTTAGTATTTTCAACTACTGATCGTAATTCTTTCGCCCCATCACGGCACTTAATTGTTCAAAATATCCTTTGACTTGACTGACAATAATCCTTGCTAAAGTGCTTTTACCCGTATCTGATGACCCCCATAAAATTATTGAGTGTAATCGTTGGTTATCAATCTCTTGACGAAATGGATGCCTAGTGTTTAACATGATTGACCAAAAAATCATCTAGGCCCTTTAGTCTTAAGATTTCAGCAAGTGATCTATGGTTAGGCATGTTTTTATTTTAAATAAAACACTGACATGTTCAGTGTAAATATTCAAGCTTTATTTCAACGAATTTTCAACACTTTAAAATCATACTGCTGGCTCAAAATAAGCACCACTGATAGATTAAGTTGTTGTGCTAATATTTGAGCCTTTTGGCTACCCATTGCCATCATAGCAGTTGCATAGGCATCTGCTATCATAGCACTATTGTGAATCACACTAACAGAACTTAGGTTAGTACTAGCAGGCAATCCAGTATGGGGGTTTATAATGTGTTGATATTTTTTACCTTGCCATTTTAGATAATTGCGATAATCCCCTGAGGTGGCAACAGCTTGATTTTGTAATTCAATGGCAATCGGCATGCTATGATTTGGCTTTTCAATGCCAATTGTCCACTGCCCTTGAACCATTACCTCACCACCAATTTCCACCATAAAATTTTTAAGTCCTTTCTTGATTAGGATATTTGTCACCACATCCACACCATAACCCTTGGCAATGGCAGATAAATTAATATGCACATCTTTAAGTTTTTTAACCCGTGAATTATCCAAACGTAAATACTCAATAGATGAAATTGCTAGTGCTTGGCCTATCTTCTCTAGACTGGGCTTTTCCTGTACTTTGATAGTACCAAAACCCCAAATATTAATCAACCGACCCATGCCAGAATCAAAAAAACCTTGCGTCTGCTTGTGTATTTTTTTTGCTTGACTTAAAACAAAAAACAATTCATCTGATACCTTTATCCATTGATTAATCGGTGCTTTATTCAATTGTGAAAGTTCAGAAGTTTCATTCCAAGTAGAAAATATCTGCTCAATTTCATCAAGACGTCTATCAATCATTAATTGTGAAACATAGTTATTGTTGATTTTGATACTATAACTAGTACCCATTGTAGTACCAGTGATAGTTTGTCTTGTTTCATCAGCACTACAAGCACTTAAAAATAAAAAAATAAAAATTATCAATAATGTAGGCATTATAATTTTGGTATGTTAAGATTTATTTATTTTTTACTGATGACATCTCTTGTATATGCAGATGATACCCAAGGTTTATCTAATACGTATAGTTTTGAACAATTCTTAAGCAATATTCGTTTTCAAGCTACAAAATTAGGCATCTCGCAAACCACACTTAATAACGCTTTTAATGATTTAACGCCAAATCCAAAAGTATTAGAATATGACCGTAACCAAGCAGAATTTAATCTTAATTTTTGGCGTTACCTAAACTTAAGAGTGAATCAAAATAGGCTTGACAAAGGCATGGAAAAGCTTCAACAATACCAAAAATACCTACAAGAAAATTATAAAAAATACGGCGTACCATCACAAATTGTTGTGGCTTTTTGGGGTTTAGAAACCAATTATGGTAAAAATGTTGGCAAAATGCATCTAATTCGTTCGCTTGCCACATTAAGTTTTGACAAGCGCCGACGTGAGTTTTTTACACATGAATTATTAACTTTACTCAAATTGATTGATGAAAAAAAACTGCCTTTAAATGCCCAAGGCTCTTGGGCAGGAGCAATGGGAAATATGCAATTTATACCCACCAATGTCGCCGCTTACGCTATAGATGCTAACACTGACGGAAAAATTGATTTGTGGCACACACAAGCAGACATTCTTGCAAGTGCAGCACATTTTCTAAAAAAAAATGGTTGGCACCAAGGTGAACGTTGGGGGCGTGAGGTTAACATTCCTAAAGCTTTTAATTATCATCTGGCAAATTTAAGCACTAAAAAAACAGTCAATGAATGGCAAACATTAGGTATACGTACAATTTATAACACCAATTTACCCAATTCAACCATGCAAGCTTCGCTCATATTGCCTATGGGCTATAATGGTCCAGCGTTTTTAGTTTATCAAAACTTTCACGCCATTCTTAGGTGGAATCATTCAATTTTATATGCATTATCTGTGGGACATTTGTCTGATCGTTTAATCGGTGCAAATCAATTATTTGCAAAATCTATTACCGAGCCTTCACTGAGTCGGAATAATATTAAACAAATTCAAACCACACTAAACCAACTTGGCTTTGATACAGGTGAACCTGATGGCATTCCAGGCCCCAGGACCCGTCATGCAGCGCGAGCCTACCAAAAAGAAAACGACTTACCGATTGATGGCTACGTTGGCTATCAATTATTACAACAACTTCAGTGAATATTAGCGCTTATTTGGGATTTGATGTTGGCACTAAGCGCACTGGTATTGCAATCGCCAATAGTTTAACCATGCAAGCAACGGGTATCAAGGTAATTAAGCACCATAAAAATGGCTCAACCAATTGGGTGGCATTTAATGAAGTTATTAGTGCTCATAATATTAACAAGTTCGTCGTTGGCTTGCCATTTAACCAACAAGGTAAAGAGCAGACAATGACTTTTATTGCCAAATCGTTTGGCAATAAGTTAAAAAATCGCTACCAAATTGAGGTTGAGTTTATCGATGAATATTTATCCTCAAATGAGGCCAAAAAACTTTTAAAATACAATCATCATCATCACAACGCGCAACGTGACGATGTCGACAAACAATCATCACAGTTAATATTACAAACATGGCTCAATGAAAAAAGATTTGATTAGTAACCACATTCAACTAGATGACTCCGGTAAATTAATTCATCTACTAGGTCTTGAGGGTCTTTCTAAACAATATTTAATTCACATTCTTGATACGGCCGATAGCCTGATTGACGTCTCTGGTAATTTAAAAAAATCCAAAGCACTAGATGATATTTTTGTTGCTAATTTATTTTTTGAACCATCAACGCGTACGCGTAACACATTCGAGATTGCCGCAATGCGCAGCAGTGCCAATGTCATTAACGTTGACCTTGCAAACTCAGCACTCAAAAAAAATGAAGATTTGCTTAACACTATGCGCACACTTAAGGCTATGCAAATTGATATGTTTGTGATTCGCCATAAACAAAATGGCCTACCACACCACGTGGTACAACATTTAAAAGATGTCTCTATTCTAAACGCAGGTGATGGCATTAATGCACACCCAACCCAAGCACTACTTGATATGCTTAGCATTCGCCAACACAAAAAAACATTTGAGAATTTATCAGTCGCTATTGTGGGCGATATCACTCATTCACGTGTTGCTCACTCTGATATTCAAGCACTTAAAACACTAGGTACGACTGATATTCGCCTCATTGCCCCAAAAGTCTTACAATATAATTTGGCACCTTGTTCAGTAGTTAAACATTTTGATGATATTGAGCCAGGGCTTAAAAATTGCGATGTGGTGATTGTATTAAGATTACAAAAAGAACGTATGATTGAAGCCGATATTCCCAATGAACAAGAATATTTTGATAATTTTGGACTCACGCCAAAACGCCTAGCATTAGCAAAACCAGATGCTATTGTAATGCACCCAGGCCCAACTAATCGTGGTGTTGAGATTGATTCAAATGTGGCTGATGGCAATCAATCAATCATCTTACAACAAGTCACTAATGGCATTGCAGTACGTATGGCAGTCATGCAAATTCTTGTTAACAAATCATGAGTAAAAAACTTATTTGATCAATTAAAACCACGTTACATCATCTAAATACAGACGATGTTATCTCTAGCACATGACGTTTTAGGCTTATTTTGCTTGCGTAAACTTAATGACTAGTTAAATGAAGTATTTGAGAATATTTATTTAAATAATCTTCATGAAAGTTTGCCCTTGAAACATTGACATAAATTTTTAATAAACTCTATATTTTCAATTGCTAACTGCTAATGAAAAGGAGAAATTAGGCGCACAATCCAGCATGTTAATAGTGTGTCAGGGTTATTATAATAGGCTTATGCTTTATAAAAGTATCAACCATAGATAAAGACCGTCTTAGAAATGATTACTAATTTACTTGACAATGAAAAAACGCTCAAAATCTTAGTGAAATTATTAAATTTATAGAAGCGTATCACTGATTCAAAAAATTCTCCAACTCTACAAATAAAACTATATTAGCTCTGAAATACTACACTAGTCTAAAAATGCAATTTATTAACAGAAGGCTTAGGTTAGACCTGTTAAATTGTACTTGATTAATAGAAGTATACGTTTTATTTTCACAAACATATTCTAAATGAATATGTCGCCACCTTGTCTCTTGAGGAGAGGGTTCATAGGGGAGAGTGGCAACATGCAAGTATTTTATCATAAAATAATAATATTGCAAATATATTATATTATAAAACTATAATATAAATTAATACACTAAAACATCGTCATTTCTTTGATACTTTTTAAACTACACAATTGATAAAATAATGACTTACGTAAAACATAGCCTTCTGACTGGCTTTAACAAAAAACACATTTTAGTGCACTTAATTGAATATGGTGGCCACACCTAGAATTGAACTAGGGACACAGGGATTTTCAGTCCCTTGCTCTACCAACTGAGCTATGTGGCCTTTATGTTCTTTTTTGGCAAAAAGAGAATTATACCTTTAAAAAGTTTATTCGCCTAAAAATCGCTCAGCATCTAATGCTGACATACAGCCAGACCCAGCTGAGGTAATCGCCTGACGATAAATATGGTCTGTCACATCACCTGCTGCAAATATACCCTCTACACTAGTCTGCATTGCATTACCTTGTGTACCACTTTGTACTTTAATATAACCATGAGACATTTCTAAATGTCCTTCAAAAATAGCTGTATTAGGCGTATGACCAATGGCAATAAACACACCATGTACATCAATGTTTTTTGTCTTGCCATCATTATCTTTTAAACGAAGCCCTGTTACACCCATGGTATCACCCAATACCTTATCAAGGTTATGATTATATTCGATCGTAATATTACCTATTTTTGCCTTTTCAATTAACTGGTTAGATAAAATCTTTTCAGAAGAAAATTTATCCTTACGATGGATAATAGTAACGTGATCGGCAATATTTGACAAAAATAACGCTTCTTCAACTGCGGTATTACCGCCACCAATCACTGCCACCTTTTGCCCACGATAGAAAAATCCATCGCACGTTGCACAAGCAGACACACCCTTGCCTTTAAATTTTTCTTCTGACTCTAAACCTAAATAATGTGCACTTGAGCCCGTTGCAATAATCACTGCATCTGCTGTGTAAGTGGTTGTCTCACCTTTTAAAACAAAAGGACGCTTGGTAAAATTAACTGATGTAATTGTGTCGTTAAGGATTTGTGTGTCAAAACGCTCGGCATGTTTTTTCATACGTGCCATTAAATCTGGACCCTGAACGCCAGCAACATCTCCGGGCCAATTATCTACACCCATGGTGCTCATTAGTTGACCACCTTGCTCCATGCCACTTACAATAATAGGGTTAAGATTAGCTCTAGCCGCATAAACTGCAGCAGAATAACCCGCAGGGCCTGAGCCAATAATCAATACTTTACAATGTTTATTTTCGCTCATATAAATACTTTATACTTTGTGAACACATTCCAAGCATTATAAACCACTTTGAAAAAAATTAACAAAATAAGCACAAAAAGATACTCAAAAAAACCTCGTACCAAAATAGTCAGTGAAATACTATTTATCTTTTTAAGTGCCGTGGGTCTTATTTTTTTATCTGCCTTATTTACCTATTCTGCTAACGAAAATCCTTATTCTGGAGATGTTGCTCTGGTTGCGCCAGTTGCTAATCTTTCAGGTGTATTTGGTGCTTATTTAAGTGATATTTCTTTATCTATTTTGGGTTATGGTGCCTATTTAATACCAATCTCATTAATATGGCTAGGCTGGAATATCCACAAACGTACCGATCAAGAAAAGCCAAAATATTCAGTAACCACCCTTCGTTTTATCGCACTTGTCACGTTGATTGTCTTTAGCACAGCATTTTTAACTCAAAACTTCGTAGATACGAGCACATCTGGTGGTTATATTGGTATTACCATGCATCGTTACTTTGGTATTTTATTTGGCTCTGCAGCACTCATTATTTATCTTAGTATTATGATGATTAGCTTTAGCATTGCTAGTAGCACTTCATGGATTAATATTTTCTCCTCTATTCGCGATATATTGAATCGTATTTTTACAAAAATACTCGATATTAGAACACAGTCTAAAACTAAAAAAGCTATAAAAACTTCTGTCACCTCCAAGTCCAGCACGCTTACTAAAATAAAAAAAGGAAAGGAAAGATCAAATAAGAACATTAAAAAAAGTACCTCTTATAATCTATTTAACACGACAATCGTTACTGGTTTACCAAGCCTAGATTTACTTGACGAGCCAACTGAACATACTATGGGTTATTCTAAACAAGCACTAAAAGAGATGTCACAGCAAGTTGAAATCAAGCTTAAAGATTTTGGTTTTTATGTGTCAGTTACTACAGTTACTCCTGGCCCTGTAGTTACTCAATTTGAAATATCGCTTGCACCTGGTGTTAAGGTCAGTCAAATTATGAATCTTAACAAAGACTTGGCTCGTGCTCTATTGGTTAAAAGTGTGCGTATTGTTGATGTTATCCCTGGAAAGCCTGTTATTGGCTTGGAAATTCCAAATACACAACGTGAAATTATCAGCCTTAAAGAAATTCTTGCTTCTGAAAATTTTATCAAATCTAGTTCTATTTTAACCATGGGTCTGGGTAAGAATATTAATGGCATTCCCATTACTGCTAATCTATCAAAAATGCCGCACTTGCTTGTTGCTGGTGCAACTGGTATGGGTAAATCAGTTGGGCTAAATGCAATGATTTTAAGTGTGCTTTTTAAAGCCAAGCCAGAAGAAGTGCGCATTATTATGATTGACCCTAAGATTGTTGAACTGGCTTGTTATGCTGATATTCCACACTTACTTACGCCTGTTATAACAGATATGAACCAAGCTGCTTCTGCATTGTGGTGGTGTGTTAATGAAATGGAACGTCGTTATTCATTATTGGCTAAGTTTGGCGTACGTAATATTGAAGGCTTTAATGAGAAGGTCAAAAAATATAAGGATGAAGGTAAGCCTCTGCTTGATTCATCATTTAATTCAAGCACCGCCGATGAAGATGAAACAGTGCCTGAGTTAGAAGTACTACCGCTGATTATGCTGGTGATTGACGAATATGCCGATATGCTTGGCGCCCTTGCCCAAGAGGATCGCGCCAAGGCTAAACGTGTTGAGATGCTCATTGTGCGCTTAGCACAAAAAGCTCGAGCTTCAGGTGTTCACATTATTATTGCCACGCAACGCCCAAGTGTGGATGTCATTACTGGTCTGATTAAATCTAACATACCCACGCGTATTGCCTTTAAAGTATCTTCAAAAGTTGATTCGCGTACCATTCTTGATCAAGGTGGCGCTGAACAATTACTCGGTATGGGTGATATGTTATATATGACACCAGGCATGTCACACCTTACTCGTGTACACGGCGCCTTTGTTGATGACGGCGAGATTGAGCGCGTAGTTAGTTTCTTAAAAGAAAACTCTGAAACTAATTATCTAGATGACATTCTCAACACACATAGTGAATCGGATAATTTACAAGACTCAAACAGCACTTTAGACACCTCAAGTGAACTTGATGCTTTGTATGATGAAGCAGTACAAATTGTAACCTCATCAGGTCGTGCTTCAATCTCTAGTCTACAACGTCGCATGCGTATTGGCTATAACCGTGCAGCACGTATTATTGAAGATATGGAGAATAGTGGCGTGGTGAGTAGTATGAACAAGTCTGGTAATCGTCAAGTATTAGCGCCTAAACTAATGACTAATGACTAATTTTTTAAGCACTCTAATACTTATATTTTCTAATTTTAGCTTTGCTAACAGTAATCACGGGTTTTCTAATTTTTTCAACTCATTTGAACGTTTAAGTGCCAATTTTACACAAATCACCTATAGCAACACAGGCACACTGTTAGCCAGTTCTTCTGGAACTTTACTATTTAAACGCCCACAACAACTTATTTGGCATACACTAATACCAAACGAGCGAATACTACTGTTAAATAATACTGAATTGTGGCTAATCGATATTGAATTAGAACAAGCCAGCTTAATACAAGCAACCAACTTAACACAAACACCATTATATTGGCTGATTAGTCAACCTAGCGATATCAGTCATACGCCACAATATACACACACAAAAGATAAGATTGATTGGTATAGCACTCAGCAAGCCAACCAATTGAGTTTTGGCTTTAAAGATGATGTGTTACAAGCAATTACGTTTAACAATAAACTAGATCAAACAATTTTAGTCAACTTTGATTCAATATCCATCAACCCAAACATTAAAATAAACGCCTTTGAGCTAAACCTTGCACCAGAATTTGATGTACTTAGATAGTTTTTGGAAATTGAGTTTTGCTCAAAGCAACATATGCATCAAACATTATGCAAATGTTACGAATCAATAATTGATCTTTATCTATTACGGTTTTGTTATTTTAAGCAAGACATTCTCACTCAACTCAAACAAGCTACTCAACGCCCAATGTTTTTTCATTCTTAGAAAAGCCACCACCCATATTGCAAGCCTCAAGCAAATAATACCACAATAAAAACACACAGTACCACAAAATAGAATATGATGATATAATAAAAGTAGACTTCTGCCTACCGTACAAGTTGAGTAATTTTACAAAAATAAGATGATGGCTTTTAATGCAACTGAATATTCTAAACTTTATATTAATAATAAGGGGCTATTTAAATTAACCAAAATTGACGAAAGAGACGATGAGATCGTAGCATATTATCAGCAAAAAAGATGTAGTTTCGACAATATCCCCTCCCATAACTACGATGTATCTACAAATTTTGTTAAAAACAACCATGTTGTATTTTCCAGAAAAGTAGTAGCTAATTTAATGGCAAAAAATCATCAATTTTCATTCAATTTTTGACTGATAACGTACAACCAGCTTAGTTAAGTGCCTAAGTGTTGCAACTAAAAACCACTAAATAAAAAATAGACCGGTACTTGATACACAACAAAATTAACAATATATTTGAATATCCCTATTCAAAAATTTTTTCAAAAGTGCTAGTAGAGCTTAAAAAGGATGACATTTGGATAAAATTACTCGTCTTTTAAAATCAATCGATATGTACACCAATAAAAAAACTAATCCTATTTTTAGTTAGTCAGTATTGCCGTATAAGATGAGATTAAAAATCATAACACAAATGCAGATAATACTAAAAAGCTCTAAAGATAAATGTTTGATTATAAGTACTATTCTCTAAACTACTACTAAATAAACCAAACAGGCTTATTAGCCCATACAAAGGGTACACGAATAGATATTGATACTATTTGGATACGGTATAGGCATAATTATTTCAGCTTCATCATCAAAATGATTCTAGTGGGCAAGTTACTACTTGTACAGGTAATATTGAACACAGTAATGCGGTTGGCTTTGCCAAGACTCACCAATATAACCCTTCTTAATCTGCCAATCACATTCATCATATTACGCATTTTGTTAATCCTTACTAAAAGATGAGCAAAAATCTTGAAAACCAAAAAAGCGTAACTGCCTACAATAACCATCATCATGAATGTAAAAAATTCTAATAATTTATTAAGTATGTCTAAAAAGTAGGTAGAAATATTTTTACTCATATTACTATTTTTTTCAGTATAACTTAGTATATTAAAAAGAGTAAATGCTGATAAAACACCTTGTGTATAGGTTAAAAATAGCTATCTAAGTGATAATCTTAAAAAATTTGATGCCGAAGGCCGGACTCGAACTGGCGACCTACTGATTACAAATCAGTTGCACTACCAACTGTGCTACTTCGGCATTAGATGGAGAATTATACCTACAAAGCTAATAAATATTTTAATAAAATCTCATAATAGAAGCATTAAGCACTTTATTTAACAACAATACCGTCACCTAATTGATGCACATAAACAGTAAGTTTTTTAATTTGAACAGCATCAATAACATTTGAATGACCAAATGCTGGCATAACAGCATCTTGTGTTAATGGATCACTTACTTGACCTACACCATGTAATATTGTACGCACGACTGATGCATGTTGATTATCTGCTTTAAAACGATAAATACTATCACTTAAATTAGCGCTGCCTAATAATTGATTACCCTTCATATTAGGGCCATGACAAGCAATACAACCTTTGCTCATATATAAAGCCTTAGAAGCTGGATCTGGATTACCGTTTTTACCCTTGCCTGTTTCAATTAAAAAAGTAGCTAATGTGTTTGCATCAGCATCTGAAATACCTAACATACGCGCTGGCATATTCCCTTTGCGGCCATTAGCAATGGTTGTGCTAATTTGTGACAACTTACCGCCATATAGCCAATCATCATCAGCCAGAACTGGAAAGCCTACATTTCCCTGACCAGCAGAGCCATGACAAGCTGCACAATTATCACCAAATAGAACCTTAGCTGTTTTTATGGCGTAAGCTCTTAACTCATCATCAAGTACAATTTCTTCTAATGATTTTTCAGCAATAGATTTTTCAGTATCAGCAAATCTTTTTTCACGATAAGCCTCTAATTGAGTAATACTTTCATTCATTTCGCTAATTTGCGTCCAACTAGCAAAGCCTTTATTATGCCCACCAAACCAAGGAATAGTTGGGTAGTAGAGTGTATAAGCCACAATAGCAAATATGCCAATATATAAGGACAGCATATACCATCTTGGTGGGCGATTATTTAACTCTCTAATGTCATTTTCTTCATCCCAAAAATGCCCTGTATTATTCTCACCTGGGAGTGGATTTTTATGTTCACTCATTATTTTCCCCTCTTAGCTCAGTCTTTGTCGTTCACAAAATTGCGTAAGTCTTCAAATTTTTTCTTATTTTTTGGTCTAAAGGTATAAAAATAAGCAATCGTTAATAATACAAATATAATAATCGTCACAATGACGCCAATTTTGTCAACTAGGGCTAGGGTCATTACTCTCTGTAAACAACGCCATCTTCAAATTTAATCATACTGCCTAATGATTGCATATAAGCCACCATTGCATCCATTTCATTTTTACCTTCAACCATAGCTGGTGCTTGTGCAATATCTGCTTGCGTATAAGGCACACCAACTTTAGACAAACCACTCATGTGTGTGGCGATTGTTTCGCCATCAACCAAAGCACTTTCTAAGAAGCGATATTTTGGCATGACCGACTCTGGCACAACCTCTTGTGGATGGCGTAAATGTAAAATATGCCATTCATCAGAATATTTACCGCCAACGCGTGCCAAATCTGGACCTGTTCTTTTAGAGCCCCACTGAAACGGATGGTCATACTTTGACTCCACCGCTAAAGAAAAATGGCCATAGCGCTCTTTCTCATCTCTAAATGGACGTATCATTTGTGAATGGCATAAATAACAACCTTCACGCTGATAAATATCACGACCTGCTAATTCTAAAGCAGTTAAAGGCCTTACACCATCACCAGGAGCCCAATTAGAGAGTGTTTGACCTTCAGAACGAGGCCATAATAAACTCTTTGTACTGCCATCAATTGCAATCACTTTATCTTTGACCGCTTCAGGATTAGTAAACAAAGGAACAATTTCCACAATGCCTGCTAGTGACACTGATAGCGCCATAAACAAATACATGCCAAAAATATTCTTTTCTAGCTTGACTTGTAAACTTTCTTTTACGTTTTTATTTACCATAGTCCGCCCCTATTTATACGTTAGATGTTTGATCGGCGCCTGATCTACGAATGGTTGTCACAATATTAATTAACATGATAATTGCACCTACTAATACTAATGTACCACCTGCAGCTCTCATGACATAATAAGGATGCATGGCTGATACTGACTCGGCAAACGTATAAGCCAATGTGCCGTACTCATCATAGGCCCTCCACATCAAGCCTTGCATGATGCCAGATACCCACATTGCCACAATATAAACCACCGTGCCAATTGTATGCACCCAAAAGTGGATACCTAAGAGTTTTTGTGACATTTTTATGTTATAGATTTTTTCAATCATATGATACATCGCGCCTGCTGCCACCATAATATTCCAACCCAATGCGCCAGAATGCACATGACCAATCGTCCAATCTGTGTAATGCGATAATGCATTAACCGTCTTCGCCGCCATCACTGGACCTTCAAATGTGCTCATGGCATAGAATGCTAAAGACATAATCAAAAAACGTAAGATATAGTCTTCACGTAAACGATCCCAAGCGCCTGATAACGTCAAGATGCCATTAAGCGCGCCGCCCCATGATGGAATAATCATGGCGAGTGAAATTGTTGCGCCCAATGAACCTGCCCAATCTGGTAATGCTGTATACTGAAGATGGTGCGCACCTAACCAAACATAACCAAACATTAGTGCCCAAAAATGAATCACTGACAAGCGATAAGAGTATATAGGACGTTGGGCTTGTTTTGGTACAAAATAATACATAATACCTAAGAAACCTGCTGTTAAGAAAAAGCCAACAGCATTATGGCCCCACCACCACTGAATCATTGCATCTTGTACACCAGAAAAAATTGAATAGGATTTAAAGGCACCAACTGGAATGGATAAATTATTAACCACATGAAGATAAGTAACCATGACCATCATGCCCATAAAAAACCAATTAGCCACATAAACGTGTGGCACTTTATTGCTATTACGAATATGAATGGTCATAATAAAGTTATATAAATAAGTGATCCATGACAAAGTAATTAAAATATCAATCGGCCATTCTAATTCTGCATACTCCTTAGATTGGGTCAAGCCTAAAGGCAGCGTAATGACCGCTAAAACAATCACAGTATTCCATGACCAAAACGTAAACCAAGCCATTTTATTGGACCAAAGTCGAGTTTGATTTGTACGCTGTACAATATAAAAAGCGGATGCCATCAGCACCGAACCACCAAAAGCAAAAATAACAGTATTAGTGTGCAAAGGTCTCAATCGACCAAATTGAAAATAAGGTAAATCTGTACCCAAATGATTAAGAAACGGAAAGGCTAATTCAGAGGCAATGTATACTCCAAGTAGTGTGCCTACTACTAAATAAACAGATGCCATAATAGCAAACCATTTAACAACACCCAAATCATACTTTTCTGTTAAATTCATCAATAGCCCTCTTTATTTTTAGTTAATATTCCTAGTTCCTTAATACAAGAAATGGGGTCTGAATTCTACACTAACGCTCATGATACAGTCAACCATATCATAGTTACTTAATATCAATCAATTTTTTTTATTTTTTTTATCAACAATCTTAAAGCAATAATACTCAACACCGAGGCCATTAAAAACCATTGTAGTGCATAGCCTAAATGCTTATCAGCACTGCCGTAAAAAGGCTGCCATTGCCTGAAAAAACCATCACTGGCTTTAATATCAAGACGTGCCAACATGGCAATAATTTTATAATTAGACAGCGTGGATAGTTCGTCCAAGTTCAAAGATTGAATTAATATCGGAAAATTTGACTTGATTGGTTGTTTTTTGAGTTTAATACGTTCAACAGGCTTAATCAACTCCACTTTAACAATTCTTGGCAAATTGTCTAGCTTGATATCAGTCAATTGTTCGCGCTTTCCATGCCAAGATACAAAGCCTCGATTTACTAAAATAGCAGTTTTATCACTTAACACAAATGGCGTAAGCACATAATAACCAGCATTACCTTTAACAATTTGATTGTCATAAATAAACTGTTTATTGGCGTCATAATGACCTTTTAGTAAAACTTGATAATATTCTTTATTTAATAGTTCATCTACGTTTGTTACCAATTGTACTGGACTTTGTTGTGCCAAGACAATCTCATGCTCAATTGCCCATTTTTCATCAGCACGCTCAAGTTGCCAAAATCCTAACGATACTAGCCCATAAATACTTAAAAGTATTAAAACTGCAGGTATAATGGTACGTTTAGTCACTAAAGTGTGGATGCGTCCATCATAACCACATTTGGTTCTATCCAACCCATAAATGCAGAAAACATAACTAAGATAAACAAGAATAAGGACAAGACCACACGTATCACTAATGATTTAAACATTTTATCTGAACCGGCTGACCCACCTCTAAGCATACCCCATAAACCTAAACCTAGTGCTATAAAAATAGTAACAATAATGGTGATAATAATAATTTGTGTCATTAAACTTCCTACACGATAAACAAAAGACCCTAAACTGAATTTTGTTTTCGATTCTATAACTAATTATAACCAGTATACAAAGATAAACAAACCCAGCCAAACCACATCTACAAAATGCCAATACCAAGCAACACCTTCAAAACCAAAATGACTGTTCGAACTAAAGTGCCCTTTTTGTACACGATAAAGAATAACCGTTAACATAAGCACGCCCACCGTTACATGAAAACCATGAAAGCCAGTTAGCATATAAAACGTTGATCCATAAATACCAGAGGTCAATTTTAGACCATCATGATATGCATGTCCATACTCAGTAATTTGAAAACCTAAAAATAAAACACCTAACACAATGGTGGCAATCAGCCAGCCAATAATTTTATTACGATGATCTGAGCGCAATGCATGGTGTGCAAACGTTAAAGTAGCGCCTGATAATAATAATAATGCAGTGTTAAGTGCTGGCAAGTCCCAAGCATCAACCAGTTGTGTTGGTATAGAAATCGTTATACCTGATTGTAAAATTGCACCCGGCGTGTTGAAGGCAATTTGCCGCCACGTTGCACTAAAACTATTCCATAACTCTGGAGTGAAAATATTATTATCTGCACCACCTAACCAGGGGACTGATAATTGCCTTGCATAAAATAACGCGCCAAAAAATGCGCCAAAAAACATCACCTCAGAAAAAATAAACCAACTCATACCCCAACGAAACGAGCGATCAACTTGGCTGTTGTATATTCCATTGGTACTTTCTTTCACAACTTGACCAAACCAGCCAAACAACATAAACACTAAAATAGCAAGCCCCAAAGCCATGATTGGCCCACCCCAACTAGCACCATGCATTTGATTAGCAAAACCTACAAATAAAGTAACGATACCAATTGAACCAATAATGGGCCAATAAGTGCCACTTGGCACATAATAATCTTGTTCGTTCATATTTTTTCCCCACTTTTTTAGCTCTTAAGTTTAAAAAAATTATAAGATAGACTCACATCTTTAATACGTTCGTCCAATTCTGGCTCAATTACAAATCGCAATGTCATCTCAACTTGCTCATGCGGTTTAAATACTTGTTTATTAAAACAAAAACACTCTAATTTTTTAAAATACAATGCAGCATCTGTCGGTGCAACACTAGGAATTGCTTGTCCGACAACAACCTCATCAGTATTATTTTTAGCAATATAGCTGGTGGTATAAAACCTACCAGGCACTACCTCCATTGAGCTTACTTTAGGCCCAAACTGGATTGGAAAGCCGCTCATTGTCATAGCAAAAAAACTAACCTCAATCTTCCGCGTCTCATCTACAACATACTTTTGTTCACTATCCACTCTGCCTGTTGTGCCATTAAATCCAGTAATTTCACAAAATACATCATAAATAGGAACCATTGCATAAGCAAAGAAAAACATCAGTATTGGAGCTATAACTAATTTTATCCAAAACTTTTTTGTTATCTTTTGCCTGCTTTCCATTTCAGCCATATAATACAATGGTTGCTACAAACACGATTATTACAATAGCACTAGTAATTGCCACAGTAATTGCCACACCTTGATTATTTTTATTTGCCATTAAGAGTGCTGAGATTCTTGCTCAATTAATGTTCTTGTTGGTGGCGTATTAAAACTATGATACTGTGCCTTAGGCTCTAAAGTCCATTCTAAACCTTTAGCGCCTTCCCAAGGGCGAGAATCTGCTGGTTTACCATTACGAATACAATCAATCACAATATAAGTGAATAGAATAAATGACGTGCCAAACGCAAAACCACCAATAGAAGAAATCATATTAAAATCAGCAAACTGCAATGAATAATCAGGAATACGCCTTGGCATGCCCGCCAAACCTAAAAAATGCTGAGGGAAGAACAATATATTCACTGAAATAACCGCCCACCAAAAATGCACCTTTGCTAAAGTTTCATTGTACATTTTTCCTGTCCATTTAGGCAACCAATAGAATGTTGCTGCAATAATAGACCATAATGCACCTGTCACCAATACGTAATGAAAATGCGCAACCACAAAATAAGTATCGTGATACTGAATATCAGCCGGTGCAATACCCAGCATTAAACCAGAAAAACCGCCAATCGTGAATAAGAATACAAATGAAATCGCCCATAACATTGGTGCTTCAAAGGTCATAGATCCACGCCACATAGTTGACACCCAGTTAAATATCTTAACACCCGTTGGTACAGCAATCAACATGGTTGCGTACATAAAATACAACTCACCTGCAACTGGCATACCAGTTAAAAACATATGGTGCGCCCACACAATATAGGATAAAAATGCAATCGACGCAGTAGCATAAACCATCGATGAATAACCAAATAAAGGCTTACGCGCAAAGGCTGGAACAATATGTGAAATCACACCAAACGCTGGTAAAATCATAATATAAACCTCAGGATGGCCAAAAAACCAAAAGATATGTTGAAACAATACTGGATCACCACCACCTGTTGCATCAAAAAATGCCGTACCAAAGTTACGATCTGTCAACATCATAGTAACTGCACCCGCAAGTACTGGCATCGCACCAATCAACAAAAATGAGGTAATTAACCATGTCCATACAAACAGTGGCATGTCCATGAGTTTCATTTCTAGTGCACGCATATTAAGCACAGTTGCAATAATATTAATCGCGCCCATAATAGATGAAAAGCCTAATAAATGCACCGCAAAAATAAAGAAATCGGTGCTATTTGGTGCAAACGTTGTTGATAATGGTGCATAAAACGTCCAACCAAATGCAGGTGCGCCACCTTCCATAAAAAACGTACTTAATAAAATGCCACCAGCAAATGGTAGAATCCAAAAAGACCAATTATTCATCCGTGGTAATGCCATATCAGGCGCGCCTATCATCATTGGAATGAGCCAATTACCCAAACCAACAAACGCTGGCATAATTGCACCAAATACCATAATCAAACCATGCATGGTTGTCATCTGATTAAAAAATTGTGGCTCAATCAGTTGCATGCCTGGTTGGAACAACTCCATACGAATGACCATTGCCATAGCACCACCAATAAGCACCATAGTAAATGCAAACCATAAATATAGTGAACCAATATCCTTGTGATTGGTCGTTTTAATCCACCTCATTAAGCCTTTTTCAGGACCGTGATGGTCGTTAGTGTAAGTTGTTGCTGTTGCTATTGCTGTTGTCATGATATTCTCCTATGTTCTTTAGTTATCGAGCCGCTTTAATTTGTGCTGGTTGAATTAAATCACCCATTTGATTGCCAAAAGCAGTTCTTTCAAAAGTAATTACCGCCGCAATATCAGCATCTCCTAGTATGTTTTTATAACTAGCCATTGCTGTTCCAGCTTTTCCATGTAAAACAATATTAATATGTTTTTTGATATCACCAGTTGCAATAGAACTACCTTTAAGTGCTGGAAAAACACCAGGAATACCTTTGCCGGTAATACCGTGACAACTAGAACAGTTTGTATTATAAACTTTTTGACCTAGGCTTATTAACTCTTCTTCACGCCAAGTTTTGTTTGACTTAGCAAGTGTTGCTGCTTTAGCTGCCTGTTGCTTTAATACCCACTTAGCGTAGTCTAATTTTGAAACCACATCAACCACAATTGGCATAAAACCGTGGTCTTTACCACAAAGCTCAGCACACTGGCCACGATAGGTGCCAACCTCATCAATTTGCGCCCATGCATCATTAATAAAACCTGGGTTAGCATCCTGCTTCACACCAAAATCAGGCACCCACCAATTGTGAATAACATCATTTGAGGTAATTAAAAAACGAATAGAAGTATCTACTGGCAATACCAAGTTATTGTCTACTTCTAATAAATAATTTTTACGCCTATTTCCAGAATAGATTACATCTTTAGAGTCTTGTTTAAGGTTAGAAATAAAACTAATGCCTTCCTTAGGATAATCGTATTGCCATTTCCACTGATGCCCTGTAATTTTAATGGTCATTTCTGCTTTAGCAGTATCTTCTAAATCAATCAGTACAGTCGAAGCAGGAATTGCCATTGATATTAAGATGATAATAGGAATACCCGTCCAAAGTAGTTCAGCCTTTGTACTTTCGTGAAAATTTGCAGCCACTGCACCTTGAGATTTACGATGTACAACCAGCGAATAAATCATAACACCAAACACAATAACGGCAATAGCAACACAAATCCAAAACACCATCATGTGCAAGCCATAAATATCACGACTAATTGAGGTAACCCCTTGCGTCATGTTAAAATCATACTCAGCAAATACATTTGCTGACATTATCGCAATCAACCCGCCCAATCGAGACGTCAATTTGCTCATAAATCTCTCCCTAAAAAATAAACAAATATCACAGATTATCTATGCATTGTTGTACTGAAAACTGTTACCATATGATACACAATTATTTTTCTCATTCACAAATAATAGTAAACTTCCTTGATTTGAGTCAATTATTTAACTATTTTCTTGACAGGTATAAAAAGGTCTGTTTTAATGTAGATGACATTGGATCTATTGA
Organism: Candidatus Ruthia magnifica str. Cm (Calyptogena magnifica); assembly: GCF_000015105.1. Lineage (NCBI taxonomy): Bacteria > Pseudomonadati > Pseudomonadota > Gammaproteobacteria > Pseudothioglobaceae (SeqCode) > Candidatus Ruthturnera > Candidatus Ruthturnera calyptogenae. Next base: position 39,041 of record NC_008610.1, on the reverse strand, counting down.
GGAAGTTAAAAAATGCTACAAACACAGCGGATGGCTAAAGGCCTAAATAAAAAAGCTCATATTAAACAAGTTAGTTATGGTGCGCCTTTTGTGTGGCTAAAACAAGGTGTAGAAGATTTTATAAAGTGTCCAACATTGGCATTATTTTATGGCGCACTATTTACTTCATTTACCTATTCTTACTGGAATTTTTTATCAAACTCACCGACACTTGGTGACCTTTCAGCTCCTTTATTAGCTATTGTAGTTATTATATTTGGCCCTATTTCCGCCATGGCCATGTATGACGCCTCAAAACGTTTATCTGCTGGAGAAAATCTTTCTCTTGGTTCTATACTAATGGTTATAAAGTCCGCTTTCAAGGCTAATGGCTCTTGTCCTTCACTATTTTTATCTGTAATTTTGATTGTATTAGCAATTATATGGATGGTGTTTACACCACTTATTTATGCAGTGCTTAACACCGACACTTTTGTTAACCAAAGCCAGACAATTATAGAAGCTATTTTGGCTGATATTAGTAATTTTAATAACCCATTATTTTTAATTGTTTATGGCATTTTCACTATTGCTATTGCTTGGATATCTTTCATGATTAGTTGGTTTTCTTTTCCTATGGTATTGGATCAAGATGTTGATCCATTCACAGCTGCTAATGCCAGCATTAGAACTGCATTAGCCAATAAAATTGTAATGTTAATATGGGTGCCAATTGTTGGTGTTATTGTTTTAGCCGGTTTATTAACGCCATATTTTATAGGCATGGTGGTTGCTGTCCCAATATTGGCTCACGCCACTTGGCATGCCTATAAATCTATGATTGGAAAAATAGAGTAACAACCAATTAAAAACGCTCCGTATTTCTTTTTAGAAACACTTTTACAAAAATCCTATTTTATAAAATATACAAGATGGTTTTTACGGTAATAAATGTTTAGAAAAATACTGCAAGTATCAATTATCTTAGCATTTATTGTTGTTATTCTAGGTGCCTACACACGTTTAAGTGACGCTGGATTAGGTTGCCCAGACTGGCCAGGGTGTTATGGTCAATTAAGTGTTCCTGATGTTAAAGATGGTACTACCATTCAAGGGTTTTCACGCCCATTAGAGGTTGCAAAAGGCTGGAAAGAAATGCTGCATCGTTATACTGCTTCCACACTTGGTCTGATAATACTTATCCTATTTTTCCTAGTACTAAAAGGCAAGCAACAACGCCATCAGTCATTAAAACTACCTGGATTTAATGCATTTTTTGTTATACTGCAAGGCGTATTTGGCATCTGGACCGTTACCCTATTGGTGCATCCTGTCATTGTCACTTTACATTTAATGGGTGGCTTTGTAACAACTACATTGCTAATTTGGATGCTACTTAACCAAAGCAAACCACCGGCAATCTACCAACACACCCTAAAAAAACATAAATTTATACTATTAATTACCCTGGGTGCACTGAGTTTGCAAATTGCCCTCGGTGGTTGGACTAGTACCAACTATGCAGCACTGTCTTGTGGCGAATACTTTCCAAAATGCTTGAATGTCTGGTGGCCCGATATGGATTTTTCTGGTGCATTGTACTGGGGTCCATTTGAGATCAATTATGAATACGGTATATTAGAAAACCCGGCACGTTCTGCCATTCAAATGATTCACCGTATTGGCGCCCTAATAACTACCATATTCATACTGCTACTTATTTATTTATTTAGAAATTACACTCACTTAAGGTCAAATTTAATATTAATTACTATTTTATTAACAATACAAATCACACTTGGTATTTTTAATGTCGTCCTTTTATTACCAATAATAATAGCGGTTTTGCATAATATAGTGGCATTATTATTGTTACTTAGTATTGTTAAACTTGTGCATAAAACCTTTAAAGTGCCGACATAAATAACTATCAAAAGGTATATTTATGAAAAACTTAATAAATCACAATAACAAACAATTTATCACTTATAGTGACAAATTGGACTGCACGAAAATTAAAAGAACACGTAATTTGCTCCTTGGACTAAGTGTCATTATGCTTATCTTGGCTTATTTTTTACTTTCCTCGCTCAATTACTAACAGACTTACAAGAATAAATTTCTCCTAGGATTTCTTTATATTTAAGCCAAAAATATCTGAAAATAGGTAAGGAAAAACAAGTGGACAATACTAATTTTGTTAACTAGATTATTAATCAATCCACACCAGGACCACGCTAAAGAAATGGCAATTACGCTTGATATCATTATTGAACAAGCTTAACTAAAGCAATACCAACTTAACAGCCGTTATTATTAAACCAATAAAAACAAAGGTCATAATTAGTCCAACAATAATGTAGGCCCATGGGCCTTGTTTTTCAGTACGCGCAAAGTCCTTAGCCAAGTCTTCTTTTTTACCCACGCCAATCATGGCAAATGTTACCGCTTTAAATACTTGCCCAAAACCTTTCATTTAAAAAACTTCCAAAGGCAATATTAGCCAATAATGATCAAATAATAGTGTAACAAATAACAACATTAAATAATTAATTGAATACACAAAAGTACACCAAGCAATTCTTTTATCATCTGGATTGTTATAAATCTTAATCGCATACATCAAAAATCTAATACCTAACGCTATTGCTACTACTAAATAAATAAGCCCTGACATACTCGCCAAATAAGGCAACAAACTAACTAACAACAATAACACTGTGTATAATAAAATCTGTGTTCTAGTATAGGCCAGTCCATGTGTTACTGGTAACATTGGCACGTCAACTTTTTTATATTCCTCAACCCGATGAATGGCCAATGCCCAAAAGTGTGGTGGCGTCCAAATAAAAACAATTAAAAACAACAAACAAGCATACTCAATACCTTGGGTGCCAGATACCGCTGTCCAACCTAGTACCGGAGGTGCTGCACCTGCTGCACCACCGATAACAATATTTTGCGGTGTTGCGCGTTTAAGATACAAGGTATAAATAATAGCATAGCCAATCAATGAAACGAATGTAAGCACCATGGTAATAGTATTAACAAACAATTGTAAAATACCAAGACCAACAAGTCCCAAAAATACGCCCCACATTAATGCTTGGTTTCTGCTTACTTTTCCTTGTGGCAAAGGACGTTTGTTAGTTCGAGACATTTGAGCGTCAATCTGTTCATCAACCACATGATTAAACACTGCAGCTGAAGCAGCTGCCATACTAATACCAATTGAAGCACTCAGCACCAACAATCCATTAGGTAAATACGGCGCAGGTACAGCTAAAAACATACCCACCTCTGCCGTCAACAATATCAATGCCACTACTTTAAGTTTACACAGAGCTAGTAAGTCACTGATTAAAGGTATTATCATCTCTTATTAGCCAATACGTGAATACTTAAATAGGCGTTTTAAATCTTTAATAACACGCTTAATATCTAAATTTTTAGAATTGTAACGCAGCATCATATTACCAAGTGGATCAATCAAAAATAAACTATTTTCTGGAAACTGATTCAGTTGTCGATTAAACACCTCACTAGCATATCCAACTAATATATCTACTTGTTGCGTTTTGGCTTTGTTTGTTATTAACAGCAAATTTTGAATACGGCGCATGTCTTCATTCATCAAAATACGAACAGTCCTCATATCTTGTAATACTTTTATACAAATATTGTCACATTTTTTAGTTGTGTAGGTCAATGTCCATAAACCTTGCAAGCCACTTTGGGTGTCAATAAAAGTAATATCTTGTTTTGTAGTGGTAATAATAGGATTAACAAACTCACCATAATTAACCGTATGTTGAGTAAAAAAAGTAGGACTTAAGTAAAAGAAAGCCGTTCCAAAAGCAATTGGCAATACAAAGGATGCCAACAATATCCACAATTCTTTCTTAGAGTTCATAAAAATCTTATGCGTATAAAACGCTTAATAATACACTTAAAAATACTGAGAAACTAAAAAACCAAGTATTATAGTCTGACTTCTATACCATTTTCTTGCATGGCTTGTTTGGCTTGTTGTATCGTATACTCACCAAAATGAAAAATACTAGCTGCCAACACTGCATCAGCACCACCTTGTAACACACCCTCAGACAAATGTTCTAAATTACCCACACCACCAGAGGCAATAATAGGCACATCCACCGCATCAGAAGCTGCCTTAGTGAGTAACAAATCAAAGCCTGTCTTGACGCCATCACAATCCATTGAAGTAAGCAGCACCTCACCAGCACCATTGTCACCTTTCGTCATTTTAACCGCCCACTCAATAGCATCAATACCTGTAGATTTTCGTCCACCATGAGTAAATATTTCCCATTTATTGTCAGAAACTTTTTTTGCATCAATCGCAATCACAATGCATTGTGAGCCAAATTCTTCACTCAACTGATTGATTAGATTGGGATTAAAAATAGCAGCAGAATTAATGGCAACTTTGTCTGCTCCAGCATTTAACATCGCACGAACATCCACCGCCTTACGAATGCCACCACCCACAGTCAGTGGAATAAATACTTGCTCAGCAATCGCCTCAACCATATGTATCATAGTATCTCTACCTTCAATTGATGCAGTAATGTCTAAAAAAGTAATCTCATCAGCACACTCAAAGTCATAACGCTTAGCCACCTCAACTGGATCGCCTGCATCTTTAATATCAACAAACTTAGTGCCTTTAACCACGCGACCGTTACACACATCAAGACAAGGGATAATTCTTTTTGCTAAAGGCATTTTTAAATTCTATTTTGCCAAAAATCAGGTGTTTTATGTTGATACCCAATAGCAACAATTAATATATCTATTTTTTCTAAAATAATATGCAAAATTTTATGTTAAAAATTGGTATTAATACTATATTATATACTTCAATACCTGTCTAGAACAGACAGGACTAATCTAGCTTGCTGCGCTTCATAATACTTTACTGAACCATCTAATTTTATTTTTTCTTGTTTCAAATATTTAATACTCATCAGTAAAAAAATTCTTCAAACGCAACTTCCATCTGATCTACCTTACAAGATTCCAACCTTGTATTAACTTTTTTACAAGCATCTCTAACTGCTACGTCCTGCTTTATACGATGCTTTTTTGCCAACCAAGAAGAATTTAAGCGCTTATATGAGCAATACGAATTTAAGCTTTTAATAATACATTAACCACACAAACTTATCAATTACACTTAAATGCAACGCCTTGTTTAAAATCTCATTGTTATTCATTTTTCTTATCCATTGTAAAAATATCTTAAATTATAACTGATTCTAAAACCAAAGACTCTCCATTGTATCCGTCTATAATGATTGCACTTTTACCTATAATTTGTCCCCGTTCATTTTACTTTTATCAAAAATGAAGAAAAGGTAATAACTTCTGAACTTATACAGATTTCTGCATTTAATTTAGCTTATTCCTGTATTTTTTAAGAAAACCAAAGAAAAATATTGAATAAATTACACTCTGACCTTATTTACAATTTCTCTGAATCATCAATAACTAGGCATTACCCAAAAACAAAGTAAACAAACACCTTTAAAATTCGTTTAAGTAAAAAATAATCAAATTAACACCTTCAAGAGACGCCTAGTCTTTTAGAAGCCTAACATTAAAGCCGTAATTCTTAATGAGTAGCTCCGCATTTGAGTATAACCGTAGACAGATTATGGTGCCCCATTCTCAGCAGAATTCCACAAAAACACGCATATCTTGACCGGAAAAGGTGTACCATGCTGCCCACTAAACACGTCTCAACCACTACTTCCTCTTCTACCTTAAATTGCGTACTTTGGCTTGTGTGTACCTAGTCCTCAATTGTTTTGCCCTGCTGTACTCACCCAGTACGTCTTCCAAAGTCTTTTAGTCGTATGAATAGTAGCTACTATTATGCCTACTTGAAATACCTCAATAGTATTTTGAATGCTGATATTACCACGTCCATCAATATCAGTCATATCAACCACTAAAATATTAATGGTGTACAATGTGACATCGCCTGAATTTTTTTCAAAAAGTGAACTTATTATCAACATCAAACCAATATTATCTTGGGGTATTGACATACTTCTGAGTGTTCAAATCAATTGGAATGATACTGCTAAATTCAACACCACTTAATCACTCGTGTGTTCTTAGTCGTCATGACAGACGTACTTGACAATGTTTACAATAGGTTTGCTATTTTCTGCCTTAAGCGCCACTTGCTAATCGATAAGCAACACCTGATAAAAGATATGGCACTTATCTTAAGTTCTCCTGAACCTTAATAATCAACTGCAACACATAGCACAGAAACATTCATTGTAACCTCTGTTGCTTCATCTATATAAATATCCGCCTGTACAAGTTATAATAATCAATCCAGTAATATACAGCAAACATTGTCATCACTATCAGTAGTACTAGTATTTATAAATATGAATTTTGTTAGGACTCAATCTAAGAAAATTCATCTTACTACTGGTTTTCAAGGGCTTATCAGTAATCGCAAAATTGATGAACTACTCGTTGTCATTAAAGGACAATTTAAAATTTAACTTGTCATAGTTTACACTCCGGGTAGTATTAGAATCTTCTTGCCAAAATTAAAAACTAATTGAAAGGGTAAGCTCAATCTCCATACATTGGATGTTGTCTCCAGCTTTAACATCCAAAAGTAATACGTGCCTTTGATTTTTTCCTAAGGAGAGCAATGGGTTTGTACAGTGAGCTGAATATCATAACCTGTCAAGGTTTACTCAAAGCAATCGCCAATGAATTTTTATCTGAAAACGGATCATAAATATTAATATCGCTACTAAAATTGGTACATTGATACTCTAAGCCGATGCTTAAACATATGTACAGATTTGATTTCAAAATCGATAAACATATCATAGCCTTGGACTATGTAACGCTTACCAATACTTAAATTAATGGATTTTAATATGATAATCTATCTCTTTTGAATTAAGTTCTTAAATGCTGATTTACATGCTACCAGAACTAGACTAATTGAAAAATTTATTAGCTTTATCGTTAATTAAACTTTCGGCTTTATTTTTTAGATTGACATTATCTGAGTCTGTAGAATCTAGAGCACTACACATTATGGTACTATTGTTTTGTTGTCTTTTTTTAAACAATGACTGTACTGTTGAGGTTATAAGTATATTGTGTATTTAAGTCTAAGTAGGTAAATTTATCAAGGGATTGTGTTTCAATAGTAAGTAAAAACACTGAAGATTATGGAACTAAATTAAAAAAATATGTGTTAGAAGCTTGTAGGTATTTTTGAAAGTGCTTGTTACTAGATTTTGTAACATTGGATATTTTTCTTGTATTTGTAAGTGTTTTTAACAATTAGCAGTAGATTATATTTTTTAAAAAGTATTTTCTTTTTCCAAAGTAGGTTTTGGACTGTTATGCTCTGTATAGGTATAATTCAGCTTGTTATGAGCACGCTTAAACACATCGCAATTATTATGGACGGCAACGGTCGTTGGGCATCAAAACACTCTTTGCCTCGTATTCTAGGACATCAACAAGGGATTAAAGCGGTGCATGGTGTTGTTAAAGCTTGTGTAATACGTGGTATTAAAACACTTACTTTATTTGCTTTTAGCAGTGAGAATAAAAATCGTTCGACTGAAGAAGTCTCTTTGTTGTTTAAGCTATTTCTTGGCGTGCTTAAACAAGAGGTTAAAAAACTCAATGAGCACAATATTAGACTAAAAATAATTGGTGATATGTCCTTATTTCCTGCCAAAATACAACAAACGGCACTTGATGCACAGGCACTACTCGCTAGCAATATTGGCTTAACGCTAGTAATTGCAGCTAATTATGGTGGTCAATGGGATATTGCTCAGGCAGCAGCTAAAATAGCAAAAGCAGCTATTGATGGCGACATAAAAGCTAGCAATATTAATATAGATAGCTTTTCACAATATCTGTCATTAGCCGATGAACCAAATGTTGATTTGTTAATTCGCACCAGTGGAGAACTTAGGATTAGTAATTTTTTACTGTGGGATATTGCTTATAGTGAGTTTTATTTCACAGAAACACTATGGCCAGATTTTAATGAATTTGAATTAAACAAAGCCATCAACAACTTTAATAATCGTAATCGACGTTTTGGCATAAGACTTAAAGAAAAATCATGCTAAAACAAAGAATCATTACCGCTTTCATTTTAGCGCCATTATTTGTTTGGGCAATATTCTCCATGTCCAGTCATTACTTTACACAATTGCTTTTAATTTTTGTTGCACTTGGCGCATGGGAATTCTCATATTTAATTAAATTTAAGCGCTTAATTGCTAGACTATTATTGGTGGTTGGTATTATTGCATGCGCTCTCATCATCCAAAACAACGTACAAATTATTGAGTTTGTGCTTTACTTATCTATTTTATGGTGGATAGTTAATTTATACTGGATATTAAGCTATCCCAATAAAACCAATCTGTGGTTTAATCCGTTTATTGTTCGTGTCATAAGTGGCGTATTGTTATTAGTACCTATGTGGGTTGCATTAATTACTTTACAACAACAATATGGCGCTAAATATTTCTTGTTACTCATGCTAATTATTTGGGGTGCTGATTCTGGCGCTTATTTTGTCGGAAAAGCAATTGGTAAACGGAAACTAGCACCAAAAGTAAGTCCAGGAAAATCAATCGAGGGCATGATTGGTGGCATTGGTGTTGCCTTAGTGGTGATGGTTATGTTTTTACAATATCAAAATATAGCTACCAAACAATATTTGAGTTATTTACTATTAACCATTATAGTTGCTAGTGTGTCAGTATTAAGTGATTTATTTGAAAGCTTATTTAAACGTATCTCAAATATTAAAGACAGTGGACAAATTCTGCCTGGACATGGTGGCATTCTAGACCGAATTGACTCGCTCACAGCGGCGGCACCATTCTTTCTACTGGGACTTGACTTAATATGAAAAATATAACCCTGCTTGGTGCGACTGGATCTATCGGTAAAAGCACTTTGTCGGTGGTAGATTTACACTCTGATAAATTTAACATTTTTACTCTAAGTGCCAATACCAACTGGCAATTAATGCTTGAACTGTGTAACAAATATCAACCTAATTATGCAATCATGGTAGACGAGTCGTCTGCTGAAAAATTATCAACCATCATTACGACTGATACACAAATACTTAGTGGTACTCAAGCGCTAGATAAAGTTGTTGCTCATCAAGATACCGACTTTGTTATGGCTGCTATTGTGGGCACTGCTGGCATGTCCTCAGCACTTTGCGCCGTTAAAGCAGGTAAGCGCATTATGCTTGCAAATAAAGAATCGTTAATATTGGCAGGTGATATTTTTATGAAAGCAGTAGAAGAATTTAATGCCGAACTGATTCCTGTTGATTCAGAGCATAGCGCAATTTTCCAATGTCTACAAAGTGGTAGATCAGGCTTAAACAAAATCCAGTTAACTGCCAGTGGTGGCCCATTTTTGCATACACCGATTAGCAAATTTAAATACATCACCCCAAATCAGGCCTGTGCACATCCAAACTGGTCAATGGGGCGTAAGATTTCGGTTGATTCTGCCACTATGATGAACAAAGGGCTGGAAGTGATTGAGGCCTATTACTTATTTTCACTTACACCAGAACAAATTGATGTGGTGGTACACCCGCAAAGCATTGTGCACTCATCAGTCTATTATAAAGACGGCTCAACATTATCTCAATTAGGTAAACCAGATATGCGTACAGTTATCTCATATGCCATGAGTTATCCACAACGTATTAACTCTGGTGTTACTGCGCTTGACTTGACTAATACTCCTGCCTTAGAGTTTTATCAGCCAGATTTTGAAAAATTTACTTGCCTAAAACTAGCCTTTGAAACGCTAAATAAGGGTGGCAACGCTATGATTACCATGAATGCAGCCAATGAAATTGCAGTTGAATATTTTCTTAATCATCAAATCAACTTTCTAGATATACCAAAAATTATTGACCAAACACTAAGTGCCATGAAACACACAACACCAAACTCTTTAGAGGAGGTTGTCAATAACGACCTTGTTGCTCGTGAAATGACCCGTGAAATAATCAAGCAATATGGGTAAGCTCTATACAAATATATTACTAATATTGATATCTTTTAGCATAGCATCTGCTTATGCTAACAACAACGCATATCACTTTACTATTAAGCGTGGTGACTCGCTAAGCCAATATTTTTCCAAGCTTGGACTGTCTAGTCGGTTGCTAGCTAATCTGCTTTTTGCCAATAAAAACAATAAAAAGCTTAACCAGCTTACTATTGGTCATAAGCTAACCATTAGGCTGAGTAATAATCGACAGTTTAAATCCCTAACTTATCAGTTAAATCGTAAAACGAACCTAAATGTTATACTTAACAACAATTATTTTTCCACTATTCTCAAAAAACAATCTAAACAAATACCTATTAATTTGTCCATAACAGTGGTTAGAATTAACCACTCCTTTGGTGTTGATGCGCAAAAAGAAGGGATTGGTTTTAGCACTATCAATCTCATTGTTAAAGCGCTTTCACGGCAACTAAACTTTAATACAGACCTTAAAAAGGGCGACCGATTTATCATTGTTAATAATGATAATATCAAACCAGTGGCTATCATTTACCAAAGTATTATCAAAAATAAATCCATTGAGGCATTTGCTTATAAAAATAAACATGGACATACCGGTTATTTTGATCGTTTTGGCCACTCCCTGAGTTCATCTTTTTTAAAAGCACCTTTAAAATACAAGCGTATCAGCTCTAAATTTCAACTCAGACGTTACCACCCAATCTTAAAAACTTGGCGTCCCCATCGGGCCGTTGATTATGCAGCCAACTATGGTACGCCTGTTTATTCTACTGCCAATGGCATAATCACCACTAAAGATAAAAAAGGTGCACTTGGCAAGGTCGTCATTATTCAACATGGTTTTGATTACGTCACTGTTTATGCACATTTATCAAAATATGCCAATAACCTGTACAAAGATAAAAAGGTTAAAAAAGGTCAAATAATTGGCTATGTAGGCTCAACAGGACGCTCAACAGGTCCACACCTTCATTATGAGTTACATTACAAAGGTAAAAGAAGAAACCCTCTCACTTATAAACTACCCGCACAAAAAGGTATTAGCCGTGCCAATCTACAGGACTTTAAAATCAAAGTTAATAAGATTTTATCTAGTTTATAGTTTGAATATAAATTCAAACACGCCAGATAGGTGGATTAAGGTCAGATAAATAATCTAGCTTTATATATTACTTTTTGATATATCTACGGTCTCTGCAATACGGTTTAATATTATATTTTTTAGTGCAAAATACAAACAATTTATTACGAATAATAGTTGTTATTAATGCAGATTTTGCATTGTCATGCACTTCAAAAGACTCTTCAAAAAATTTGATACCAAAAACTCATTTTTAATAAAACCATCATTGCCATCAAACAAATTTAAGACATACTCATACATGGCATAGAAATCACCTAAATTAAAAGAACCTTAAAACAAAAAAGACTGTCCCCTTGCTGCATTGCTCGAACCAATTTCATGGTCAATTTTAATAAATCGTAATACACCTTATAACAACGTTAAGGCAATTACTGAAGGCTGTATACGCAAATAATAAGAATTTGCAAACCTAGCCATATATTTGATTAAAATGATACTTAAATTAAGCAACTTACGCACACGTAAACCATGGGAACACTATTTAACACAAACCTAAGCCTACCACTAATTCAAAAAGGCAAAGTTAGAGATATTTATGACATTGATGATAAACGCATGCTAATTGTTACCACCGACCGACTCAGTGCCTTTGATGTTATTTTTGACGATCCTATTACCAATAAAGGTATCATCTTAACCGAGATAGCAAATTTTTGGTTTGAAAAAACCAGGCATATCATACCTAACCACTTAACCCTTGAGCCACTTGATAGTATTCTAAATACCAAAGAAGCAACTCTAATCAAAGGTCGTGGTATTATTGTCAAAAAACTCAACCCACTTGCTATTGAGGCTATTGTTCGTGGCTACATTATTGGCTCTAGTTGGAAAGACTATCAACAAACAGGCAAGGTTTGTGGCATAAAACTACCCACCAATCTACAACTAGCCGAAAAGTTACCTAAAGCATTCTACACCCCTTCCACAAAAGCAAATTTAGGCGAACATGATGCTAATATTGATTTTGATAAAACGGTTAAAATTTTAGGTCAAGGCCTAGCTGAACAAGTCAAGCAAGTAAGTCTTAAAATTTATCAATTTGCTACTAATTATGCTTTAGAGCGTGACATTATTATCGCTGACACCAAATTTGAATTTGGTTTGGATGAACACAATCAATTAACCTTAATGGACGAAGTACTAACACCTGATTCATCACGCTTTTGGTCAAAGATTGATTATCAAGTAGGCACTAGCCAAAAAAGTTTTGACAAGCAAATTGTGCGTGATTATCTAGAAACACTAGATTGGAACAAGAGCCCGCCTGCATCAACACTACCACAATCCATTATTCAACAAATCGCTAACAAATACAAAGAAGTTCAGCAACGATTGATGCAAGATTAAAAACCATGCAAATTAATGGACTTATTGCAAAAATGCATACCCACTTAAATAGTGGTGTAGTACAGTATCAACTGCCAATGGGTGATAAATTGCTAAATATGAATGATTTAATCAATCAATCAATTAGCCTTGAATTTAATGGTGAAATTGTTTGCTCAAATTGCAAAGAACGTACCAATAAAAGTTACTCTCAAGGATTTTGCTATCCTTGTTGTCAACGTTTAGCCAGATGTGATTTGTGTATTATGAAACCTGAAACTTGCCATCATCACCTTGGTACGTGCCGTGAACCACAATGGGGGTTAAATAATTGCTTTAATCCGCATATTGTTTATTTAGCCAATTCATCTGGGATAAAGGTTGGTATTACTCGTAAAAGCAACATTCCTAGCCGTTGGATTGATCAAGGAGCAATTACTGCACTGCCAATACTTGAGATGAATAATCGACTCAAATCAGGCAAAATTGAAATGGCACTTAAAGATTATGTCAATGATAAAACCAACTGGAGAAAAATGCTAAAAAACGAGGTGGAACACACCAATTTAAGTACAAAACGCGATGATTTGTTCAAAACAATATCTCACTTAATTGATACTTTGAGCGCAATCATGCTAGATAATGAAGCTCTAGAAATTAACTACCCTGTGGTAAAATACCCTAGCAAAATTAGCTCATTAAATTTTGATAAAACCCCTAAAATTGAAGGTATTTTGCAAGGCATTAAAGGACAATACTTATTGCTTGATACGGGTGTGTTAAACATTAGAAAATTTAGCTCATATCATATTACATTAATTTATTAGGAAAATAAACATGGCTAATTTAAAAATACAAAATTTAGAAACTGGTACAGGTGCTATTTGCAAAGTTGGCGATTCTGTCTCAATGCATTACACTGGCTGGCTCACCAATAGCAAAAAGTTTGACTCTAGTATTGATAGAAACAAGCCTTTTGATTTTAAACTTGGTGTTATACAAGTCATTGCTGGCTGGGACCAAAGTATTAATGGTATGCGCGTTAGTGGTAAGCGTAAACTCACCATTCCTTCAAAACTAGCTTATGGAGAGATAATAGGGTACAGGCGATCTTATTCCACCAAATGCTACACTAGTTTTTGAAGTTAAATTATTAGCCATTCAATAATTCATCCTAACTAATACAAACCAAACAACAATGAACGATGATTTCCCACGAATAAAAAGACTACCTTCTTATGTTTTTGCAGTTACTAACGAACTAAAGACCAAGGCTAGAGCTCGTGGTGAAGATATTATTGACTTTGGCATGGGCAATCCAGATCAGCCAACACCTGATCATATTGTTGAAAAACTGGTAGAAGCAGCACGTCGTAAAGACACTCATCGTTATTCTACTTCCCGCGGTATTCCACGATTACGAAAAGCCATTGCCAATTGGTATAAAAGACGCTTTGATGTTGATATTGATCCAGAAACTGAAGCCATTGTTACTATTGGCTCTAAAGAAGGGCTGTCTAATCTAGCACAGGCAGTTGTGGGTAGTGGCGATACGGTATTAGTGCCTAATCCTGCATATCCTATTCATCCGTATGGATTTGTGATTGCAGGTGCAGATATTCAGCATGTTCCTTGTGGTCCGGATGATGATTTCTTAACAGAATTAGAACGTTCTATTAAAAACACTTGGCCAAAGCCAAAAATTATGGTTTTAAATTATCCTTCCAATCCAACCACACAATGTGCTGAATTGGACTTTTTAAAAAAAGTTATAAAAATTGCCAAAGAACATAAAATTTGGGTGGTTCAGGATTTGGCCTATGCAGACATTGTATTTGATGATTACATAGCGCCTAGTATTTTACAAGTAGAAGGCGCTAAAAAGATTGCTGTTGAGTTTTTCTCGTTGTCAAAAAGCTATAACATGCCAGGTTGGCGTGTGGGCTTTATGGTGGGCAACCTAACCTTAGTGGATGCGCTTGCAAAAATTAAATCTTACTTAGATTATGGCATGTTCACTCCCATTCAAATCGCCGCTATTGAAGCGCTAGAAGGAGATCAAAGCTGTGTAAAAGAAATATCTAATATGTACCAAGACAGACGTGATGTTCTTTGTGGTGGTTTGAGATCAGTTGGTTGGGTGGTGACACCGCCTAAAGCCACGATGTTTGTTTGGGCAAAAATTCCTGAATTTTATCAATACATGGGCTCATTAGAATTTACCAAAAAACTGCTAAAAATCGCAAAAGTTGGCGTATCACCTGGCATCGGTTTTGGAAGTTATGGCGATCAATACGTACGTTTTGGACTGATTGAAAATGAACATCGAACCCGCCAAGCAATCCGAGGCATTCGCGAAATGTTTAGACAAGATGGCTTGCTATAAAAACGAATTTGATGCAAATTCAAAATCATGAAACTATCAGCCATTAAATTCAAAAACTCTAGTCATAAATGCTTAACGCTATTAGGTATGTCAGGCGTGGGTAAAACACACTTAGCAAAACTCCTTAGCTATCAAGATAAATACTTTCATTATTCTGGAGATTATCGCATTGGCGCTGAATATTTGAATGATAAAATTTTAGACAACATAAAGAACTACATCCGACAAGACAAATGGCTAAAAGACCTGCTGGATAACGAATCTATCAGCATTCAAAATCACATTACCTTTGATAATTTATCATCAGTATCTGCTTTTTTAGGTAAAGCTGGTAATCCTGAGTTAGGTGGTACACCAATTGGCACTTTTATTGCCCGTCAAACGATGCACTTAAACGCAGAAACAAAGGCCATGCTTGACGTACCACAATTTATACAAAAAGCAAAAACACAAGGATTTAATCATTTTATTAATGATGCAGGTGGCAGCCTGTGTGAATTAGACAATGAGCAGGTATATCAAACCCTAGCTAACAACACAGTAATTCTCTACATTAGAGCCAGCAAAACCAACGAAACCGCTTTGGTTGAATGTGCACAAACACATCCAAAACCTTTGTATTATCAGGCTAATTTTCTGAAACAACAATTGAGTATTTACCTACAAAAAAACCAGTTAATTTATGTCGCACAAATAGATCCAAACGAGTTTGTACGCTGGGTATTTCCACGCTTGCTTGAACACCGCAAGCCAAAATATGAAGCCATTGCTAAAAAATATGGTTACACCATTGATAGTGAGGGCCTGTATCGGTGCAAGAATGCTGATGAAGTCTTTGAGCTTATTTATGGAGCAATGAACTAATGCCACTAATTGCACATTCAAACTTGCCTGCTTTTTCACGCCTTAAAGATGAAGGTGAAACCATTCTATCAAAAGACAGGGCAAACAACCAAGTCATTCGTGAATTACATATTGGCTTATTAAACATGATGCCAGATGCTGCACTTGAAACAACCGAACGCCAATTTTTTCGCCTTGTTGGGCATTCTAACCAAATTGCACAATTTTATCTACATCCATTTACACTATTGTCAATCAAGCACGGAAAAACAACAAGTAAACACGTCAAACAACATTATCAAACTTTCGTAGATATTAAAACCCAAGGACTTGATGCGCTGATTATTACAGGCGCACATATTGAACAAGAAGATTTACAAAAAGCACCTTTCTATGAAGAATTAAAAGAAGTAGTTGATTGGTCGTATAACCACGTTACTTCAACATTATGCTCGTGTTTAGCGACGCATGCCGTCTTGGAGTTTAGATATGGACAAAAACGTCAAGCCATTGGTGAAAAGTGTTGGGGTGTATTTCCACACCAAGTACTAGACCGACAACACCCTTTAATGAATGGCGTGAATACACGCTTTGATGTTCCACATTCTCGCTTTAATGAAATTTCAAAAACACAATTTGATACTACTGGGGTTAAAATTTTGGTTGAAAGTAAAATTGGTGTACACTTAGGAGTTAGCGAAGATTTATTAAGAATTGTATTTTTCCAAGGCCATCCAGAATACGACACTATTAGCTTATTAAAAGAATACAAACGTGATATTATTGCCTTTTTAAAAAAAACACGAGATGACTATCCACCTTTTCCTGAACACTATTTAACCGAACAAAGTAAAGCTATTCTCAATGAGTACAAAACCAAACTTTTATCCTCAGAATTTAGCATTACAGATTTTCCTGAGCAACTAATTAGTAAAACCCTAAATAATACTTGGAGTAACGCCACTAATGTTATCATCAATAATTGGATTGGTTGCGTTTATCAAGTAACTCATGAAGACATTGATAAGCCATTTATGGATGGTATTAATCCACACGACCCGCTTAATTTAAAATAGTGCGCCCAATCTCAAGGCCACTACTGAAATGGTTTGATAAATTTGGTCGTCATTACCTACCTTGGCAAACGGAACAAGACACGCCAAACAATACTTATCATGTTTGGCTGAGTGAAATCATGTTGCAACAAACTCAAGTAACAACGGTTATTGATTATTTTAATAATTTTATTCAGCATTTTCCAACATTGGTCTCCTTAGCCAGAGCTTCTGAAGATTCAGTATTAGCTCAATGGGCAGGCTTAGGATATTACTCCAAAGCAAGAAACATACACACAACTGACAATATTATCATGAACCAATACCAAGGCAATTTTACAACTAAATTTAAACAAATAATTGACTTGCATGGTGTGGGCGAATCCACAGCAGGTGCTATTTTATCCATTAGCTTTAATCAAAACTATGCCATACTTGATGGCAATGTTAAACGTGTACTTTCAAGATACCATCAAGTTAAAGGTCATTACGGACAAAGCAAAACACTTAAAGAACTTTGACACTTAGCCAAATATCATACGCCTAATGAACACAATGCAGACTATACACAAGCCATCATGGATCTAGGCGCAACCCTGTGCACCCAACGTAAACCAGATTGTGAACAGTGCCCAATCCGATCTGATTGCTTGGCACAACAAACTAACACTCAAAATAAATACCCAAAGAAAAAGCCAAAGAAAAACAAAGCCACACGCTCAATTGCCATGCTAATTTTTAAAGATGAACACAATATCTATCTACAAAAACGCCCAAACAATGGCATTTGTGGTGGGTTATGGAGCTTTGTAGAATGCGCAGATAATGACAAAGACATTCAGCAAACCATAGCTGATCTTCACCCATCAGCTATGGTAAAAAAAAATCTAATCACTTTTAAACACAGATTCACCCACTATCATTTACTCATTCACTGCCAGGATGTCAAAGGTGAATTCAAATCTTTATCTCGGTTAAATATTGGCGTACCAAAACCAGTTGATAACATCATCTGCCAATTAAACTAAAATAAACGTTTATGAAACTCATTCGTGGCTTACAAAATTTAAAATCTCATTTTGGCAGTGTCGTTACCATTGGCAACTTTGATGGTGTTCATATAGGACATCAAAAAATTATCAAAACTTTGGTTAAAAAAGCACAAATCATGAATTTACCATCAGTGCTTATTTCATTTTCACCAACGCCACAACACTTTTTTGGACATATGCAAGCCACATTAAGTAGTTTTAAACAAAAACACGCCTTGCTTACAAATCTTGGACTAGAGGAATACTTGTTAATTAACTTTAATACGCCATTCTCACAACTTTCTGCTGATGCCTTCATTCAGCAGATTCTGCTAAAAAAACTCAATATTAAACACTGTATAGTTGGCGATGATTTTCGTTTTGGCGCCAACCGAACAGGTGATTTTTCTTTACTACAAACTTTTGATTTTGAAGTAGAAAAAACACCTACCGTGCTTCACAACTTTCACAGAGTTAGTAGTTCAAAAATCAGACAATCACTTAAAAAAGGTGATTTTAACTTAGCAAATCAGCTATTAGGACGAGAATTTTCAATCTCAGGAAAAATCATTCATGGCCAAAAACAAGGCAGAGCTATCGATTTTCCCACCATTAATATTCTCATTAAAAGAAAAATAAGCCCATTATTAGGCGTGTTTGCCGTTAATGTAGAATTAAATGGTAAGATTTATAACGGTGTATGCAATCTTGGTAAACGCCCCACAATTGGGGGCGAAATAATTTTATTAGAAGCTTTTTTATTTGATTTTAACAGCCAGATTTATGGTGAAAATGCCAAGACTGTATTCAAATATAAAATTCGTGATGAACAAAAATTTGATTCTTTTTCAGCACTAAAACGACAAATAAAGTCAGACGTTAAAGATGCCAAAAACTTTTTTGGACTCTGAGTAGCCTTCTTTAAGAATTTTTTTATCAAGTTGAGAAAATAAATCAATAACTTGATAAGAGTTAAGTCTTAAAGCTTTATAATATCTAAATATACAACTATTTTAATTTTTAAAATAAACGTAGGTGCTACTTACAGTTTTTTCGCTAAAGCTCTTTGAGATAAATCTAATTTATTTTTTTTATTCAAGTCAAAACTTACACAAAGTGGTATATGAATTAATTATCTAAACTTAACATATTTCATTGCACCTATTTTAAGAGCAGGCAATAAAAATGAAAACACATAAGAATAATCCACTAATGGTGATTGGCCTATCTAACTGGTACTGGTATTATTCACGATCCTATAAGTTTCCAGCTAAGTGTTTTAGTTGCCATAAATGGCACAATATCGCTATATGCAAAAGGATAGCTTTCTGGAACAGTCCAATCTTGTTTTTTAAGTGTAATGGTTTGTATATTATAGGGTAAATTATAAAAATCTGCACCGAATTTTGAGGCAAATCCTTCTAACTTATCTATTGAATTTTGGCATTCAAAAACCATCGCATAAAGTTCAATGGCACAATGTGCGGTAAAAATACCAGCACAACCACAAGCAGACTCTTTATTCGCCTTAGTGTGTGGTGCAGAATCTGTACCTAAGAAAAATTTAGAATTGCCACTAGTTACAACGTCTAATAGTGCTAATTGATGAGGATTCTTACGCTTTAAAACTGGCAAACAAAAATAATGTGGCTTGATACCACCCATCAACATATCATTTCTATTGAGCAAAAGATGATGTGGTGTAATAGTTGCTGCTATTTTATGATGACTTGCCAAAACAAAATCAACGGCGTCTTTAGTGGTAATATGTTCAAATACAATTTTCAACTCAGGAAAATCACTCACCACTTGATTCAAGACCTCATCAATAAAAACTGCCTCGCAGTCGAAAATATCCACTTCAGCACGCGTTACTTCACCGTGCACCAAAAGTGGTATGTCTAATTTTTGCATACTCTCCAGTGTCGGATACAGTTTGGCAATATTGGTCACACCACTATCAGAGTTAGTCGTTACCCCTGCAGGATACAACTTAGCTGCTACAACGCTATTATCAATCGCTTCTTGAATGTCTTTAGGTGTGGTATTGTCAGTCAAATATAAAACCATCAATGGGTTAAATTTGCTGCCCTTTGGCAGAGCAGATAAAATTTCCTCTTTATAAGTGCATGCCTGAAGAGCGTTAGTCACAGGTGGGTTTAAATTAGGCATAATAATTGCTCTACCCATTTGCGCTGCTGTC
The DNA here is from genome assembly GCF_000015105.1 of Candidatus Ruthia magnifica str. Cm (Calyptogena magnifica). Classification (NCBI taxonomy): domain Bacteria; kingdom Pseudomonadati; phylum Pseudomonadota; class Gammaproteobacteria; family Pseudothioglobaceae (SeqCode); genus Candidatus Ruthturnera; species Candidatus Ruthturnera calyptogenae. The sequence continues at coordinate 18,958 of NC_008610.1, read as the reverse complement.
ATACCAATAATTGATTTTAATGCTGCACCTGAACGCACATGCAAATGCCAATCATCCGGTTGAATCATTTTAAATTGCATAAATTGCTCCTAATACCCTTTCGCTCTTAGCGCCTGTTACCGACGGTAAATTTGACGGTAAACCTGCTAAAGTTCGTTGAGCAAAAAAACCAAATGCAGCAGCTTCTACATAATCCACAAATACACCCAAATCATTAGTTAATGTAACTTTGCTATCAGGGTTTTGATAAACCAAACGCTCAAATAAAAATAAATTGTGTACACCACCACCACATAAATACGTATCTGCACCTAAGGGAATGTTTGCAGAAATACTCATCACTGAGAGCTCTATTAGCGTTCTTTGTACATCTTCAGGTTGCTCAGTGCCATTTAGATGTTGCGAGAGCCAGTCTAAATTAAAATATTCTGGACCTGTGCTTTTAGGGTAGCCTTGATAAAAATAATCATCTGCAAGCATTGAATTTAATAAGGATTCATTCACTAGTCCAGAACGCGACCAAACACCGTCCTGATCATAATCCAATCCTTTGTTCTTTTTTATCCAGTTATCTAGTAATGTATTAGCAGGACCTGTATCAAACCCGACTACTCCACCATTAAAACTATGAGTGATATTAGCAATACCACCCAGATTAATAATTACGCCGTCTTTGCCATTAAGTATATGCTGATGATAAAGCGGTGTGAGTGGTGCGCCTTGCCCACCAGCGGCTACATCTTGCATACGAAAATCAGCCACTGTGGTAATACTTGTTTGTTCGGCAATCAATGCACCATGTCCAATTTGCATTGAATACTTACCACCCTTATGGAAAATACTTTGACCATGTGAGCCAATTGCTTTGATATTCTTTACCTTAAGCCCTGCTTGTTGCAATAATAAATATACTGTATCAGAAAAACAATTCGCCACTTGAATGTCAATATTAGCCAGATTTTCTAATAAAGTTTTTGAATTTTGGGTAAGTTCTAATAGGCTTTTCTTTAGCTTGTCAGAATAGGGTAAATAAGCTTGTGTTAGTACTTTCCTACCCATTCCATTGATAATAACTCCATCAACACCATCAAGACTAGTACCAGACATTAAGCCGATGTAGTTAGCCATGACATTTTTTATATTTTTTTCCTGAACCACAAGAACAAGGATCATTTCGCCCTACTTTTTTCTTTCTTTTTTGAAATTTATTTTGTTTCGCAATTTCTAATTCAGCGTCATTAACACCCAAGGTTTCAACTTCTTCATGCTGAACCTGCACACCTTCATTATTTTCCTGTTCAACATCTGATACATTGGTATTTTCATTAATAGTAACGCTTGATAGAGATTTAACAATTTCAATATTAATGGTGTCTAGCATCGAGGTAAACATAGCAAACGATTCGTGCTTATATTCTTGCGTTGGATTTTTTTGCACATAACCACGTAAATTAACACTTTTGCGTAAATAATCCATAGCTGCTAAATGCTCTTTCCAATAGTGATCAAGAGTCTGCAACATAACTGATTTTTCAAATTCACGCATAGGTTTAGTACCAACGATTTTTTCTTTATGGTCACAAATTGTACTGAGTCCTTGAATAATTCTTAATTGTAATTCATCAATATCAATACCCTCATCAAGCCATTGTTTTAATGGAAAATCAGCTGAATAGTCTAATTTTAGTGCATTATGTAAGCCTTCAACATCCCAATCCTCTTCCATCAATTCAGCTGAAATATAGTCTGCAAAAAACTGCTCAATGACTTTTACTCTAATACTAATAAAACGATCTTGAACATCGCTGACACTCATCAAATCATCACGTAATTGATAGATAACTTTTCTTTGATCACTGGCAACATCATCATATTCTAAAAGGTGTTTACGTGCATCGTAGTTCATACCTTCTACCTTTCTTTGGGCGTTTTCAATAGCTCGATTGACCATTTTATGCTCAATCGCCTCGCCTTTTTCCATGCCCAATTTTTGCATCATAGATGCCATTTTTTTGCTGGCAAAAATGCGCATTAAATTATCTTCTAATGACAAATAAAAACGCGTTGAACCAACATCTCCCTGACGGGCAGCACGACCACGTAATTGATTATCCACTCGACGTGACTCATTACGTTCTGTGCCCACAATATGTAAGCCACCTGCTTTAATAACGTCGTCATGCTGAATTTTCCAATCAACTTTTTGCTTATCAGTTGCCTCTTCAGACAATTTACCACCAAGTACAATATCCGTACCTCGACCTGCCATATTAGTCGCAATGGTCACTGCACCGATACTACCGGCATTAGCAATAATAATTGCCTCTCTCTCATGCTGTTTAGCATTTAAAACTTCGTGTTTGATATTGTTTTTTTCTAATAGGGTTGAAATTAATTCTGAATTTTCAATACTGCTAGTACCTACCAAAACTGGCTGTCCAATTTGCTGGCAATTGGCAACATCAAATGCAATAGCTTCAAATTTTTCTTGTGTTGTTAAATAAATTTTGTCTGATTTATCTGCACGTGCTGACGGTTTATTAGGTGGAACAACTAAGGTTTCCAGACCATAAATATCTTGAAATTCCACAGCTTCAGTATCGGCAGTACCTGTCATACCTGAAAGTGTTGTGTAAAGTCTAAAATAGTTTTGAAAAGTAATTGAGGCAAGCGTCTGGTTTTCCTTTTTAATGCTCACTCCTTCTTTAGCTTCAATAGCCTGATGTAGCCCTTCTGACCAACGACGACCTGGCATAGTCCTGCCAGTAAATTCGTCAACAATCACAACCTCGTCATCTTGCACAATATAGTCCACATCTTTTTGGAATAAAATATGCGCACGTAATGCTGAATTAATATGTTGCATTAGTAAAATATTGCTCGCATCATAAAGACTAACACCCTCTGGTAAGGCTTCAGCATCAATTAATAAGTGCTCAGCTTTACCATGACCATCATCAGTCAAAAACACTTGCTTGTGCTTTTCATCAACGGTATAATCACCCGCCACTTCAATGACTATTTCTTTGCCTTCTCCATTTTCTATTTGCTTTGTAAAATTAGGAATCATATGGTTAATAGTCTGATAAATTTGTGCATAATCATCCACTGGACCAGAAATAATCAAAGGCGTTCTAGCCTCATCAATTAAAATAGAATCCACCTCATCCACAATGGCAAAATTAAGTATACGTTGCACTTTTTGCTCAGAAGTAAATGCCATATTGTCACGAAGATAATCAAAACCCAACTCATTATTAGTTGCATAAGCAATGTCACACAGATAGGCTGATTGCTTGTCTTCATGTGCCATATTTGAGACAATAACACCCACACTCATGCCTAAAAAATCAAATACTTTGCCCATCCATTGTGCATCACGAGTTGCTAAGTAGTCATTCACAGTGACTATGTGTACGCCTTTACCGCTAAGCGCATTAAGATAGGCAGGTAGAGTTGCCACTAAAGTTTTACCTTCGCCTGTGCCCATCTCTGCGATATTACCATCATTAAGTACCATGCCACCAATGAGTTGCACATCATGGTGTCTAAGATCTAATACTCGTGTTGATGTCTCACGAATCACGGCAAACGCCTCAACAAGAATTGAATCTAGGGTCTCTTTATTGTTAATTCTATCTTTAAATTCTTGGGTTTTAGATTTGAGTTGTTCGTCACTAAGTGCTTGCATTTTTGACTCCAATTCAGTAATTTTATCAACAGTTTTGTACAATACCTTAATGAATCGATCGTTTCTAGAACCAATAATTTTTGATAAAACTTTATTTAAAATACTCATATAGGATATGTTTAAATTAATTTAAATAACCCATTTTCTCATAGATATACAAATGTGTCAGTATAAAGCCCTAACAAATCTTGCAAGTTTTATGCCTAGTGGCCAACTTGGGCAACTATTTGCCCAAGCAAAGACCTATAATCAAATCAACATTGAGTTGGCTAAGCTTTTACAAGATACATTAAAACCACTTGAATTATGTTTAATTAGGGATAACACAGCAACATTAATAACTCATAACCAAGCCATTGCCTTTAGAGCTCAAAAGCAATTAGTGACATTGCTAGAACTTTTGATACAAATACCAGCGCTTGTGTCTATAACACACGTAGAAATCAAAATTAATATCAACAAATAGCTCTCATAACAATTATCTATTATATAAAGCTGATATACATTATAATGATTTGGGTCTAAAATTAGATTTTATTTCGATTTTTCAAAATAAAGGATTGTAACCCTATGTCAAAACAAGAGATAGACTTAAAAAAAAGACGTTTTTTAACGGGCGCTACAAGCGTAATTGGTGCAGTAGGTGTTGGTTTTGTGTTGGTGCCATTTTTATCATCATGGATGCCTTCAGCAAGAGAAAAAGCTGCTGGCGCACCAGTTGATGTTGATATTAGTAAGTTGGATAATGGACAATTAGTTAGGGTTCTATGGCGAAAAAAGCCCGTTTGGATTTTTAAACGTGATAAAACAACCATTGAAAATTTAAGTACGTTGAATAGTATCTTAACCGACCCTGACAGTAATAAACTCTCTCAACAACCAGAATACGCTAAAAATATTTATCGCTCAATTAATCCTAATATTGCCGTTATTGTTGGTGTTTGTACCCATTTAGGCTGTTCGCCAACCTATCGACCTAAACTAGGCTCTGCCGATCTTGGTGGAGATACATGGAAAGGTGGTTTTTACTGTCCCTGCCATGGCTCTAAGTTTGACTTAGCAGGTAGAGTTTATGCTGGCGTTCCAGCACCAACAAATTTGGTTATTCCACCTTATTATTTTGTCGCAGATTCTCTCATTAGAATTGGCATTAACCCAAAAGCATAATCAGGAGAATAGGATGAATAACAATAAAAACTGGATTAATCAAAGATTCCCACTAACCAAAGTTTGGAACGAGCATTTAGCAGAATATTACACTCCTAGAAATTTTAATTTTTGGTATTTTTTTGGTTCATTGGCTATGTTAGTATTGGTCATGCAGATTGTAACAGGCATTTTTTTAACTATGCACTTTAAACCTGATGCAATACATGCCTTTGCTTCAGTTGAATACATTATGCGTGATGTTAACTGGGGTTGGCTCATTCGCTATCTACACTCAACAGGCGCCTCTGCTTTTTTTATTGTTATTTATTTGCACATGTATCGTGGTTTACTTTATGGCTCATACAAAGCCCCGCGTGAATTGATTTGGATTTTAGGTATGGTACTATATATTGCATTAATGGCAGAAGCCTTTATGGGCTACGTATTACCATGGGGACAAATGTCATATTGGGGCGCACAAGTGATTATCTCACTATTTGGCTCTGTGCCCGTATTTGGCCCAGACATTCTAACCTTTATCTTAGGTGACTATGCAGTTGGCGACCCTGTTTTAAATCGATTCTTTTCATTACACGTGATTACTTTACCGTTAATTTTAGTTATTTTGGTGTTTTTGCACATTGTGGCATTACACACAGTGGGCTCAAATAATCCAGACGGGATAGAAATCAAGAAAAATAAAAACAAAGATGGCATTCCTAAAGATGGCATTCCATTTCATCCATATTACAGTGTTAAAGATATTGTTGGCGTGATAGTATTTTTAATGATTTTCTCAGCTGTTGTATTTTTCGCCCCAGCAATGAATGGCTATTTTTTAGAAAATGCTAATTTTGTTGAAGCAAACCCACTTAAAACACCTAGTCATATTGCACCACTTTGGTACTTGACACCTTTTTACTCAGTATTAAGAGCCATTCCGCCTATGTTTAGTTCACAATTCCCAGGTGTTGTTGGCATGTTTTCAGCATTATTAATTTTAATTGCACTTCCGTGGTTGGATAAATCTAGCGTGAAATCAATCCGTTATCGCTCATGGCCTTATAAAGTCGCTCTAGGAATTTTTGTTATCAGTTTTGTCATACTTGGTTACTTAGGCATGCAGCCAGTAACACCAATTAATGCACTATTAGCAAGAATATTTACAGTCACTTATTTTGGATTCTTTATCTTAATGCCTTGGTTTACCTCCATTGGAAAAACAAAAATAGTGCCAACAAGAGTAACGGAGTAAATGATGAAAAAACAATTACATGTAATACTTATAATATCGATTATAACCTTCTATTTTAATGTCTTAGCATCAACTGAAGTTCATTTAGATCATGCTAATACTGACATAAATGATAAAAAATCGTTACAAAGAGGTGTAAAGTTATTTATGAATTACTGCTCTGGTTGTCATTCAATCCAATTTATGCGCTACAATCGTATTGGAAAGGACTTATTCTTAGATGATGTCATTGCTGCTTATGAGAAAGCAAAAATAGCTGTGTTAAATAATCAATCACTAAAACATGATGATTTTGTGGCTCTTTCAAGAGCACTTGATAGTGAAATTACTAGCCCCGACCAAGCTAAAAGTTTTTTAAAAAAAATTTCTAAAGAAGAAATTGAAGAAAACTTAATGAAAGCCACTGATAAAGAGGTTGAAAAAAATCTAATATTTACCAACGAAAAAGTGGGTTCACTAATTACTTCAGCCATGTCTATTTCTAATGCAAAACAATGGTTTGGCAGTAATCCAGACTTGTCTTTAGTGTCACGTTCAAAAGACGTAGATTGGATATATTCCTATTTACGTGGATTTTATAAAGACGATTCACGTGTGTTTGGTGTAAACAACCATATACTAGAAAACGCCTCCATGCCAGATGTTCTATGGCAATTGAAACAAAACAAATCTAGCAAAGAATTTGAACAAGATATCAGAGATATTAGCAATTTTCTAGACTATGTTGGTGAGCCAGCTAAACTAGTACGATTTGACCTTGGTATTAAAGTATTGGGCTTTTTGTTTATCTTGTTCATTTTCTCCTATTTAATGAAAAAAGAATATTGGAAAGATATTAAGTACGGCAAATGGCGTACTAAAAATTAATTTCTAATACAAGTAAAGTTCACTCTATAACAGCGTCTTAAAAAACACTGTTATTATTATTTTTTAATAATAATTATTATGTTAACAAAACCTAATCCATCTTCAACAACGCTTTATTCTTCACCACAAGATATACAGTCTCATGCAGTACGCTTCATCATGGCTGAAAAAAATATTGAAAGAGGGGTATTAAATTTAAAGCTTGAAGAAATTCCTGAAGAAATTCTAGAGCTTAATCCATATCAATCATTGCCTACTTTGTTTGATAGAGGTATTGTTTTATACGACCTTTCAGTGGTGATGGAATATCTTGATGAACGTTTTCCGTTCCCACCATTACTACCTGTGGACCCTATTGAAAAATCAGAGAAAAGATTGCTTATCTTTAGATTTACCAGAGCACCTGGTTGTTTGTTTGAATTGGTAAACAACATTGAATTAGGCATCAAAAAAGACGCCAACAAAGCACGTAAAATTCTAAAAAATAATCTAATTGAATTGGTGCCTTTATTTGCTTATAAAGCCTTCTTTAAGAGTGACAATATGACTATTGTTGATGCTTGTCTAGGCGCTTTATTATGGCGTTTAAAAAAACTTGATATTGTGCTAGGCACACCAGGAAAAGCCGTTACAAATTATGCAAATAGACTTTTTTCTAGAGAAAGCTTCAAAATAAGTCTAACCGATTGTGAAAGAGAATACAACTAAAAAACATGTCTGTATTGTGTTCTACTTAAAGCTTATCACGCAACTCCATCACCTATTTTTTACTGGTTGTGTTAAAGAAATTTTAACACAACCAGATTATTCTAAATATTACTAGAAACACAATCTATAACCTATAATAATTATAATCTTAGCTTTAAAGTAATATTTTCTAAAAAATAAGTTAACACTTTATGCCTATCAATGCGATTGCTATCATTTATACAGGTAAAAAATGACGAAGGTATATTTTTTTAAATTGAAACCAAACTTAAAACTGTTTGATTAAATCACTAATAGGATTTTTTTAACTTTTCTTTCAAATGACGCTAAATGATTTTGATTAAACACATTGATATCAATATCCGTATGTTGCTTGATTGCTTGTGCATTTTTCAAAAAATTAGGTTGAATCTGATTCAACACCAACATGCTTATACTAAGCCCGCAACTCTGCGCAGAGTTAATGCTAAGTAACGCTTGATTAACTGCACCTAACTCATCTTTAATCACTAGCACTACTGGCATATCAAGTGCTTGAATTAAATCACTGTTTAATGCTTGTCTCGCTATTGGAGAAAGTAATCCACCCGTCCCTTCAACAATAACAAATTCATCTGACATACAAGCATCAACTAAATCATCTAAAGTAAGTTTTAATCCCGAGTCTTGGCTTGCCATTTGCGCACTACTACACGATTCTAACTTATATCGGCACACCTTGTCAATTGGCTCATTAATATTACAAGCCTTGGATAATAACAAGGCATCCTTTGGAATTAGCCGCCCATTCTTATTTTCACAATCACTTTCAACTGGCTTTCTAGCACTAACCTTAAGAGTGTTTGACAATAATCTAATTAAATATTGGGCAACAAATGTTTTACCAACATTGGTACCACTACCACTAATGAATAATCCTTTCATGAATAATAATTTTAACAGCAAAAATGTATAATACCACCCATGCTAAATAACTTAAAAACCCTGTTCTGCGGACTTTCATTAAACTCACCCATTGTCCTTTTATCAGGCTGTGTTGGCTTTGGTGAAGAGTATACACGAATTGATGGATTTTCTAATACCGATGTAGGTGCTATATGTCTTAAAAGTACAACTCTAGAGCCAAGACTTGGCAATATCCCTCATAGAGTATGTGAAACGCCTAGTGGTATGATAAACGCTATTGGTTTGCAAAATCCAGGTACGGATGTGGTGATTAACGATATTATACCGAATTTAGATAAAACTGAAACACATTTTATTATTAATATTTCTGGTTCATCCATTGAGGAATATGGCGAAATTACTAAACGCTTTGATAACACAAATATTGACGCAATTGAAATTAACATCTCTTGTCCAAATGTTAGAGAAGGCGGCGTAACATTTGGTAATGACCCAGATATCTCTTATCGAGTTGTTGATATTTGTCGGAAAAATACCTCAAAGCCAATTATCACTAAATTATCACCCAACCAAACTGATATTGCTTTAAACGCTCAACGTTGTATTGATGCAGGTACTGATGCTTTAGCAGTGATTAACACACTTATGGGTATGAGTATTGATACTAAAACCAAAAAACCAATCATTGGTAATAATCAAGGTGGTTTATCTGGCCCTGCTATTAAACCAATCGCTCTGTTAAAAGTACATCAAGTTTATCAAGTTAGTAAACATTACAATGTGCCCATAATTGGTCAAGGTGGCATTACCACTGCTAACGATGCAATAGAATTTATCATCGCAGGTGCAGCAACTATTGGCATAGGTACAGCACTGTTTTATGATCCATTAGTGTGTCATAAAATCAATGATGGTATTAGTGAATATTTAAACGAAAATAACTTAAACAATATTGGTGATTTAGTTGGTATATTAGAGCTCAATTCATCCATATAAGTCTGTGATCCTAATATGAACAAAAATACCTTATGAACTCAGAATATAACGCTCAAAAAATTGAGGCGCAAGCGCAAAAATATTGGCAAGAAAATAAATCTTTTGAAGTTAGTGAAGACACTTCAAAGGAAAAATATTACTGCTTGAGTATGTTTCCATACCCATCTGGGAGCTTGCACATGGGTCATGTGCGTAATTATAGTATTGGCGATGTTATTTCTCGCTATCAAAAAATGCAAGGCAAAAATGTCATGCAACCGATTGGCTGGGATGGGTTTGGTCTACCGGCTGAAAATGCTGCATTAGAGAATAAAGTTTCTCCAGCCAAATGGACTTATGAAAATATAGATTATATGAGAGATCAGTTAAGTAAACTAGGTTTTGGCTATGATTGGTCACGAGAAATTGCTACTTGTCACCAAAAATATTATCGCTGGGAACAATGGTTATTCATTAAATTATTTGAAAAAGACTTGGTGTATAAGAAAAATGCTATTGTTAATTGGGACCCTGTTGATCAAACCGTATTAGCAAATGAACAAGTGATTGATGGGCGTGGATGGCGTTCTAATGCACTGATTGAGAAAAAAAAAATCTCACAATGGTTTATGCGTATCACAAATTATGCCGATGAATTAATTTATGGTTTAGATAAACTCGATGGTTGGCCAGATGCGGTTAAAACTATGCAAAAAAATTGGATTGGTAAATCTGTTGGCCTAGAGGTTGACTTTCCTAGACATAATGCCGATTCGATTAAAGTTTACACCACTCGTCCAGACACACTCATGGGTGTTACCTACCTAGTTATCTCTAGTGAACATCCTATTGCGCTTGAGGCTGGCAAAAATAATCCACAAGTTCAAGCTTTTATTGACGAATGCAAAACCATACAAATCACCAAAGAAACAATGAAAACCATAGATAAAAAAGGTATTGACTTAGGAGTAAAATGTATACATCCAATTACAAGCGATGATGTGCCTATTTGGATTGCTAATTTTGTTTTAATTGGCTACGGTACGGGTGCAGTTATGAGTGTTCCTGCACACGATAAAAGGGATTATGAATTTGCAAAAAAATATGGTATTGCCATAAAAAAAGTTATTAATGAAAATATAAGTATTGATAAAAATGCTATGACAGATAAAGGTGTATTGTTTAATTCAGGTGAATTTAACGGCTTGAATTTTGACCAAGCCTTTAACGAAATTGCTAAGACCTTAACAGATAAAAATTTAGGTAGGAAAAAAACAAACTACCGCCTACAGGACTGGGGTATATCACGTCAACGTTATTGGGGCTGTCCAATCCCCATTATTAACTGCCAAAATTGTGGAATAGTGGTAGTGCCTGAAGCTGACTTACCAGTTGTCTTACCTGAGGTAATGAGTTTTGATAGTGTTGGCTCGCTCATCAAAAAAATGCCAGAATTTTATCAAACTACTTGCCCAAAATGTGGCAAGATGGCACAACAAGAAACTGATACTTTAGATACTTTCTTTGAATCATCTTGGTATTTTGCCCGCTACACTTGCAAAGATAATAACGATAAAATGTTAGATAAGCGTGCTAATTATTGGCTAGCAAATGGTGGTGTAGATCAGTATATTGGTGGCATTGAGCACGCTATTTTACACTTACTATATGCTCGATTTTTTAATAAATTATTGCGTGATGAAGGTTTTATTAAAAATGACGAACCTTTTAAAAATTTACTCACCCAGGGGATGGTGCTCAAAGATGGTGCTAAAATGAGTAAATCCAAGGGTAATACTGTTGATCCTGCACAAATGATTGAAAAATATGGTGCTGATACAGTGCGCTTATTCATCTTATTTGCCGCACCACCAACCCAAAACCTAGAATGGAGTGATTCAGGCTTAGAAGGTGTACATCGATTTATTAATAAGGTTTACCGCTTGATTATGGATTTTATCCAAGATCATAAAAGTCATGCTATTGGTACTTTGAATAATTTTGACAAAGCTCAAAAGGACATACGCCTAAAAACCCATCAAACACTTAGTAAAATTACCGATAATATGAGCCGTAGATATTTATTTAATACCGTTATTGCCGCACTCATGAAACTGTGTAACACCTTATCAAAATTTAATGATACCAGCAAAACTTCTATGGCGATCCGTCAAGAATCTATCCACATTCTACTTAAAACTTTAAGTCCAATTGCACCTCATCTTTGCCATTATTTATGGAAAAAATTAGGCAATATAAAAGCAATTATCAATGAACCATGGCCAAATGTTGATAAATCAGCACTAGTTCAAGATAAAATGCAAATCATTGTTCAAGTCAATGGAAAATTACGTACTAAATTAATGTTCAGTACTGATGTAGATAATGCACAAATTGAAGCACAAACATTGGCAAATGAGAATATTACCAAATTTACTAAAGGTAAAATTATCGTTAAAGTGATTATCGTGCCTAATAAATTAGTTAATATTGTTGTTAAATAAGTCTTTATTGAATACATATAAAACAAGGACTTACTTTAAAAAGTAGAAGTGTTTTATGTTTAAATTCTCAGTTGTAAGAAAGTTCGTGACTAAGGTTTTAATATGGTTTTTCTTTCTGTAGAAAATTGTAATATTGAACAAGTTCTTTTTATCCACAACTATAAACATCATTGAATATTTATTCACTTATATTGACTGTTATAACGCTTATAATTCTGCTTTTAAGAGAAATAGTGTAGTAATAGAAAGAAAAATTCAATCTGACATAATATTAGCAAGAACAAAGCTAAATTTATAATCATAAATGGCGTTAAAAATGTGAAAAAATTATCACTAAAGTTCCAGAAAAACTTGAATCTGCGCACTCAAAATTTACTTAATTGTTGCACCTTGATAAATATAGATAGTTATGGATAATAAGCACTGAGTGTCTCTTTTATAAAAACCTAGCTATATTATATAGAACTTTTTTAAAGTATTGTGTGTCTAAGCAGATCTAAAAAATATAAGGAAAAATTAATTTATAATGAAGTTTGAAATAAATATTAACAGTAAGATATTTTTCTAAAAGTATCACTAAAATTTAGTTTCAAATGGATTCATGTTGTTTGTATCTGCTTAAAAGAAAAATTTACTTATTTTTAATCATTTTTTTGATAATCGGATAAAGAATAATTTCCATTGCTATGCTCATTTTTCCACCTGGAACAACGATAGTATTGCGTCTGGACATAAATGAGTTGTTAATCATACTACATAAGTATACAAAATCAACTGGTGTTTTGTTTAAATCATTAAAGCGAATCACCACAAAACTTTCATCTGGTGTTGGAATGTCTCTAGCAATAAAAGGATTGGACGTATCTACCGTTGCAACACGTTGAAAATTAATATCTGTCTGAGAGAATTGTGGTGTTATATAGTTAATATAGTCTGGCATTCTACGTAAAATGGTATCAACTATTTCTTCTTCTGAATAGCCCCTTTCTGCATTATCACGATGAATTTTCTGAATCCATTCAAGATTCACACTGGGAACAACGCCAATTTTTAAGTCACCATGTTGTGCCATATCTATATCATCTGTAACTACTGCACCATGTAAACCTTCATAAAATAATAAATCCGTAGTATCATCTACTTTTTTCCAGGGGGTAAACTCTCCAGGGCTTAAATAGGTACTTAAACGTTGGTTGTATTCGACAGCTTCTTCTTCAGAGTGTAAATAATAACGACGGTCACATTTACCTGTTTTTCCATAATCTTTGAAAGTTTGTTCTATTTTTTCAAATAAATTAGCATCTGGACCAAAATGAGAAAAGAAATTATTACCTAAATCTTCTTGTTTTTTAACATTTTCCTTCATTGAGGTTCGATCATATTTGTGAAAACTATCCCCCTCTAGAATCAAAGGATTGATACTTTCTTTTCTAAAAATATGCTCAAAGGCACGTTTAATAAAGGTTGTTCCAGCACCTGATGAGCCTATTACTACAATAACTGGGTGTTTTTTTGACATATTTGTCTCCTTATTTGTATTTTATTTTTTTTAAAAATATAAGTTATCAACTAACAAGGCATTGTTCTCAATAAAGTTTCTTCTAGGTTCGACTTTATCACCCATTAGGGTTGAGAAAACTTCATTAGCAACAATAGAATCTTCAATTTTAACTTTAAGTAGGGTTCTTTGTTCAGGATCCATGGTAGTTTCCCAAAGTTGTTCAGGATTCATTTCACCTAAACCTTTGTATCTTTGGAAACTTTGACCTTTTTTAGCATCTTTAATCAAAAAATCAACTACATGACTAAAACGATCAACTTTGACTTGTTTATTTTTCTTTTCAATATAAGATTCTTGAGTAATCATACTTTCAATTTTTTTAGAAAAATCTTTAATGGCCTGATAATCAAGAGAACTGAAGAATGCTGCATTTAGTGTTTTATGTTCAGTATTAACTCCATACACGCATAATGTATGCTCAACTTCATTAGAAATAGCATTAAAAGTAACTATATGTTTTTGTGCTGGCGTTATATCTTTGTTTAATTTTTCAGTTAAATTTGCACACCAAGTGTTCATATTTTTTTGATTGGTTAAATCATCAATAGGTGTTGAACTTGCAATTACTTTGAGTAGAGCTAAATTATAACGTTTATACAATTTATCAATAATGGTATTTATTTTGTAATATTCTTTTACTAAAGATTCTAATGCCATGCCTGAAATAGCAGGCGTTTCTTTTGATAAAAAGAAATATGCATCATTAATTGCTTCTTGTAATAAATAATCATTTAATTCTTGATTATCCTTTAAATAGCATTCTTGCTTACCTTTTTTGATTTTGTATAAAGGTGGTTGTGCAATATACAAATATCCATTTTCAATTAATTCTGGTAAATAACGATAGAAAAAGGTTAATAATAGAGTGCGAATATGTGCACCATCTACATCCGCATCTGTCATAATTACAATTTTATGATAACGCAACTTAGTAATATCGTACTCTTCTTTTCCGATACCACAACCTAGTGCAGTAATTAAAGTGCCCACTTCTATTGAAGATAATATTTTTTCAAAGCGAACTTTCTCAACATTTAATATTTTTCCCTTTAAAGGTAAAATAGCTTGTGTATGCCGATCACGGCCTTGTTTAGCAGAGCCACCTGCAGAATCACCCTCAACTAAAAAAATTTCACTTTTAGTAGGATCTTTTGTTTGGCAATCGCTTAATTTTCCAGGTAAATCAGCGATATTGAGCATACCTTTACGACGGATTATTTCTCTTGCTTTTCGAGCTGCATTACGCGCATGTGAAGCGTCTAAAATTTTTCTAATAATAATTTTTGCTTCTATTGGATTTTCTAATAAATAGTCACTTAATTTTTCATTCAGTGCTGATTCAACAGGTGCTCTAACTTCACTTGATACTAATTTATCTTTGGTTTGTGATGAAAATTTTGGATTAGGTATTTTAATACTAATAATCGCTGTTAAGCCTTCACGAGTATCTTCACCTGTAATTGAAATTTTTTCTTTTTTAGCAATGCTGGAATTATTAATATAATTATTAAATGTTCTGGTTAATGCACCTCTAAAACCAGCCAAGTGACCACCCCCATATTTTTGTGGAATGTTGTTTGTAAAACAATAAATATTTTCTTGATAAGAATCAGACCATTGTAATGCTACATTAATTTCAATATCATCACGTTGTGCATTGATTGTAATAATATTATTAAAAATTGGATTTTTTGCTTTGTTAAGATATCTTACAAATTCTTTAATACCACCTTTATATTTAAAAAAATCTTTCTTTCCTGTTGATAATTCTTTAACTTGAATATGAACACCTAAGTTTAAGAAAGATAATTCACGAATACGATTTACTAAAATATCATATTTAAATTCAGTAATTGAAAAAATATCAACATTGGGTTTAAAGTGAATGGTTGTACCTGTTTTGTCTGATTTTCCAATTACTTTTATAGGTTCATTAGGTACACCAATATTATAATGTTGAAAATAAATTTTACCATTACGGTACACAGTTAATTCAACCCATTCACTCAGTGCATTAACAACAGATATACCCACGCCATGTAATCCACCTGATATTTTATAAGAGTTGTCATCAAATTTACCTCCTGCATGGAGCATAGTCATAATTACTTCTGCTGCAGATATTCCCTCTTTAGGATGAATATCAACAGGAATACCACGACCATTATCGTTAACAGAAATTGATAGATCTTCGTGAAGAGTAATATTAATTTTTGAACAAAATCCAGCTAAAGCTTCATCAATAGCATTATCAACAACTTCAAATATCATGTGATGCAATCCAGTACCATCATCTGTATCACCAATGTACATGCCAGGACGTTTTCGAACTGCATCCAATCCTTTTAAAATTTTAATACTAGAAGCTTGATATTCTTGTGATTGTTTTTCCGACATAAGCGCTGTAAATAAATAAAATAATTATACCATGCAAACAGATAGATCCTGTTTGCTTATGGTTTATACTGTTATGTTTAACATGGACAAAGTAGTATATTATCAAAATATTTCTTTTAAATTAAATAAAAATTTAAAACTGTTTTTATGATGGCTTTAATTTAAAAATTTGGATAATATAATGTATAAACTTTTTGGTTTAATCTGATTTTAATTAAATAAAATAATTTATATAAAAAGATATGGTATTTTGTTTTTCGTGTACTAATTCATTAGTTTTTTCAATCATAATTCAAATATTAAATACGCATAGGCATGACAACATATTGGTAAATATCATCATTCATACTACTTAATAAGCAGGATTGGCTTTTTCCATCCGGAACTATCATATTAATTTCATTGGTGTGTAATTTTTCTAAAATTGAAATTAAGTAATTAATATTAAATGCAATTTCAATTTCTTTATCAAAATTTTTAATATTAATTTGCGTTTTTGCTTGTCCTCTTTCAGAATGTGAAAAAATATGTAATTTAGAGTTTTTAAATACTAATTTAACTCCTTTAGTTCGTTCTTCAACAAAAATTGAGGCTTGTTGTAATGAGTTTAGAAAAGCTAGGCGGTTAATAATGATAATATTGTTAAAATTTGTTGGAAGTACTTGTAAATAGTTAGGAAAATTGCCATCAATTAATCGACTAATAATAGTCGTGTTATTACTAATAAGATAAAAATAATTATCTGATAAATGAATGTCAATTTCTTTATATCCATTTTTGTTAAGTAGTTTGGTTAATTCGAACACTGCTTTTCTTGGTAAAATGACTGATTTTTTATTGGATAAGTTATGGGTTTGTTTTACTTTTCCAATAGAAAGTCGATGACCATCAGTTGCAACAACAACAATGCTATTTTTGTCAATTTCGAGATATAAACCATTTAAGTAAGTTCTAATATCTTGGCTACCCATTGAAAAACTAGTATTTTCAATTAAATCTTTTAAAACATGTCGTTTTATTTTAATAATATCGCTGTTTTTTATTTTTGGTAATGACGGAAAATCTTGATGATTGGATGTGTTGAGTTCAAATGAATTTTTATTAACTTTGATGTAAATTTTAGAACTTTCAATGATAAATTCAATGATTATATCTTCTGATAATTTTTTTATAATATCAATTAGGTCTTTTGCATAAATAGTAAAAGAAATTTCTTCTTGGTTTTTTATAATTTGAGAGGCTCTTATTTCAATTTCCATGTCGGTTGTAGTTAAAGTTAGTAAATTATCTTTAAGTTGGATAAGGACATGAGAAAGAATAGGTAATTTTTGTTTTTTTTCAACTACACTAATAACTATTTGCAATGGGGTAAGTAGTTCTTTAACGGTGAGTTGTATGTTCATCAAAAAATCCTTTTTAGAAAGTTATTATTATTATTAGTGTAGTTATTTTATGTTGATAATGGTTATTTTTCTTTTAAAAATAAAGTTTTAATCTATTGATAAAATTTAAGTATTTTATGTAAAAAAATGTGGATATGTGTATAAATTTTGTAAAGTGTTTAAGTTATTAGTGTTGTTCATAGTTAGTTAGATAAGTTGGTTGTATATATGTTTATAAGTTAGCTAGTTTTAATTTTATTAACTCGTAATCATTTTTTATTTCAATGTTTTCTAGGTGTTTTTCTTTGATTTTTTTAATTGCATGTAAAACGGTGGAATGATCTCGATTTCCAAAATGTTTTCCAATTTTACTTAGTGATAAAGAACTTAATTCATGGCAAATGAATATTGCCATTTGTCTGGCAAGTACCATGTGTTGTTTACGAGATTTTGAACTTAAATCAGAGATGGTTAAAGCATAATGTTTAGCCACCTCTTTTTGTATATCATTAATATCAATGTTTTTAATTTGGGGTTTGATTAAATCACCTAAGGCTGTTTCGACAATCTCTTTAGAAATAAAATCATGATTTATTTTTGAAAAATCAACAAAAGCTTTGAGTTTAAGAAGAGCCCCTTCAAGGTCTCTAACATTAGAAGCAATATGAGTAGCAATAAATAAAGCAGTGTCTTCTGTTAAGTTGATGTTAATTCTTTTATTTTGTGATTTTTTAAGCAAAATAGCAGCACGCATCTCTAATTCTGGGGGAGTTAAATGTAGGTTTAAACCTTGTGAAAATCGAGTTTTTAAACGATTTTCTAGTGATTTTATGTTTTTAGGCGATTGATCGCAGGTAAAAATAATTTGCTTTTTACCATTAAATAGGAAATTAAAAATATGAAAAAACTCTTCTTGAGATTTTTCCTTTCCTGCAATTAAATGAATATCATCAACCAATAATAAATCAGCAGACTGATAAAAAGTTTTAATATTTTCAATAGTATTGTGCCTCAGGCTAGAGGTAATATTTCTAACAAAATCCATCAAGGGTACGTAAATCACTTTAATATTTTGATTTTTTTCTTTTGATAAATGTCCAGCGGCTTGCATTAAGTGTGTTTTTCCAAGTCCTGAGCCTCCATAGATAATAAAAGGATTATAGGGCGAGGTTTTTATATTTTCAGCAATTTGTTTAGTTGCGCCATAGGCCATTTGATTGGCATTGCCCAGTATTAAATTATCAAATGTATAGTCTTCAAATAAAGGAGTGATATGCTGTTGGGTATTTTGATTAGATGCAATACTTATAAAAATTTTTAAATTTTTGTTGTGTTGTGCAACCGCATTTTTGATTTGAGCTTTTAGGTGTTTATTAATGTAATTAAGAACTTGTGAATTGGGTGCTAATAAAGATAAGGTGTTGTTGTTTTCAAGTGCTTTTAAGGGTTGTATCCATACACTATATTGAGAAAGGGGAATACTGTCTCTAAGAGTGTTTAAACATTGTGACCAAGTTTGTGACATAAAAGCTAAATTAAAATAAGTAATGATATACTAAAGCA